>CAYVUJ010000238.1:0-3104 GCA_964454825.1 uncultured Lachnospiraceae bacterium
ATGACGGTTATATACATATTTGCCCTGTGCTACATTCAAAGCTCCTAAGCCGTACTTCAGAGCTATCCATTTTTTTATTTCCTCTTTTCCATCTTCTCCGGCAACAGGTATCTCCATAAGCCGGTTTATTCCGTCGTCAGGGATGTCCATTTCAGTCTTCTGAATATATGTTATATGCTGACGCCAATTTAACCGTGCGGCTTCGGGATTTCTCTTGCATACCTTGCCCTCGGTGTAATAATCGGCAAGCCAAGGCCAAACATGATAGTAATTGTTGGGGAGAACGCCCTTACCGGGGTTACGCTGGCTGAAATCAGTTGCAATAATCGACGCATTGTGCAGGCAGGAAAAAACAACCTCATCATCGCGGGGAATGTATGTATATCGGCCGCTCTGTTCAGCCACATCAATCATTTCTCCGAGAAGAGTTTTCACATCGTATTCGCTTGATGAATCAACAACCTATTTGCCTTCATTATCCAGTTCCATTCCAACTTCACATATTTTCTTGGAGCACTGATACCAAATAAAATTGCTGCTGTTTTTATCACGCATTTTACGCAGTTGAGCCAGTGTTTCCGGAAGTTCACTTTCGTCAACAGTTTTGTTGCGCTCGTTATTCTTATTATTTTTCAGAGCAACAATAAGAATAACAATAGCGGCAATAATAATAACCCACATTTTATATTCCTCCAACTCATTAATTATTTTTTTCAGCCGATTTTTCAACATCCCTTTCGGAAAGCAATTGCTTTATTTTATTGAACGATTCATCATAGGCGTCTCTATTTTTATAAGCGACTGCATCGCGAAGATTGTCAAGCTCTTTATGAATTTCTATTTCGATAAAAGCTGTGCTGCCGGAAGAAACAGGTTCGGCATACTGTATTTCATCAGACACGGCTTTGGCAAGTCGGCGCCATTCATAGTCCGGTGCTGTATCAACGATTGCTTTCGCTTCAGCAGACAGCTTTCTCATATCGGAAATTGCTTCCGTTACCTTATCGTTAAGATCCCTTGCGTGCAGTCCGGCGTAGATCATGTAGCACTCAATAGAGCCGCACACTGCAAATATCAGAATCTCAATAACCAAAACAGGTTTGACGGGCAGGTTAACAAAAGAAAGAACTGCGCCGACAACAAGCTGGATGATCGCATAGATCATTCCTACGTAAATTGCAGGAATGCGGTAAAAATACTCTTTTATTGGAGGTTCCGTAACTATCAGAAGAATTGCGCTGATCTGCATAGCTATGGCAATAAGGCTGAAAACAGAGGCAATTATGTAAGACGTTCTAAATTGTGGAACAAACAGTGTCAAAAGAGCAAAATAGCATACAAATACTATTGATACTGCTGCAATCAAAAAATGTTTTGTCTTAATTGGCGTATTCATTTGTCAACCTCTTACATTCTGCTTAAGATTTCTTTTTTCTTTGTGTCATATTCTGATTGCTCTATGAGCCCCATATCTGCCATTGCTTTCAGCTTTTTCAATACTTCGACAGGATCTTCCTGCAATATGGGCTTATCACTTGACTCATCGGCAGATTCGACAGTAGTTGCTTCTTCCGACGCAGCAATATCCCGCACGGGCTCGGGAACATCTGCATCGGCATTGGGTGCAGGTGTGGAAGGTACAGCCGCAGGTACAACGGGCGCTGCAGATACGTGAACAGCGGGGGCAACAGGCTGAGGATTGGCCATGTTTGCCATTGCATTTGCAAAGGGGGAGGTCATATTTTGCATCATTCCGCCTACGGCTCCGATCATCCCCAGACCTGCTCCCATTTGAAGCATGTCGGAGCTGATTCCGGCAGCAGCATTTTCATTTGTGGCAATATTATTCAGGAACTCGAACTGCTTTTCGGTGGCATAATCATATCCCTCAATATTGCGTTTGTATGCCATTGCCTCCGCTTCCATTTTTATTTTCTGGGCTGCGGTTTGCTGCTTGATCAATTCCTGTTGCTGCAACAGAAGCTGTTCACTCTGCATAAGTCCCTGATCAGCCCGAAGCCGTTTTAAACGTGTATATTCCGGATCATCCTCCGGAACCTGAGCCCCCTGAATTCTGAATTGTTCGACTGAGAAGCCATAACCTTCAAATAGTTCGCTTATAACAGGAGAGAGCAGCTTGGATATTGTTAAAAGCTTGCTGCTGAGGTCAATAATGCTTATGTTGTTCTCAAGCATTGTATTGACAAGCTTATCGGAAACCTCCGCTGAGATCAGATCCTTGAAATAATCTGTAACCTTAGACTTACTGAGCGATGCCTGAGTTCCGACCAGTTTTTCGACGATCTTTCTTGAATTGTCCGCGTGAAGATTCACTTGACCGCGGCATCCGATGTTGAATACCGGGCCGGCGGGATCGTGGTATACAATATCAATTGCTCCCCATTTTAGATCCAATTCAACTTTGTTTACAAAGTATACCTGTGCGTGAAAAATGCTCTTCCGACCTGTGATCTTTTGGAGAAGTCCTCTCAAAAACGGAATATGCTCCGTCTCCAAAATATGACTTCCGGGCCCTAACACGCCGGCGCAAGCGCCGTTAAAGTAAAATAAGGCTTCCTGAGACTCGTAAACTGTCAGCTTGGAACCTGTGTCAAAGTCAGTTTCCGAGCTTCTTTGAACAAATACGTCGTTTGTCCCTTCAAATTGGATATCCGAAATATTCTTAGCCATGCTTTTTCTCCTGAATATATTTTGGTTTATTCATTAATTTCATCAAGTTCAGACAGATCTTCTAAATATCTGTCGTCAACAAAACCTTTGTACGGTTCCGAAATCTCGTCGCACTTTGCTTCATAGAAATCCCAATATTCTTTTTCTGCGGCTTCGTATGAAATTTTGGCAGATTCCGACCGTACATGTGCTGACTTATTTAGAATATACATAATAAGACGTATTACACCTGCTGCTATTGCGGCAACCAACATCAAATTGAAAATAGGATCGCAAATTTGCATAAGTATTTTTTCAGAAATGAATTCTTCCGGAAGAGCTATAAAATGGAAAACAGCATAGAATATTCCTTCTGCTACCGCAACTATAATTCCCAAAACTGCTCCTGCGAACACCTCTACGGGAGTATGTCC
>CAYVUJ010000239.1:0-3101 GCA_964454825.1 uncultured Lachnospiraceae bacterium
TATATGTCATGAGCAGTGAGATAGGTCTTTATGAAAAATATGGATTCCTGAAATTAGGAGATTATGAAACAATATATGGTTCAATAGATCAGCTTTTCGTTAGATCCTTATAAAAGGCAGATTCTAATTTGCTACAAAAGACTAAAAAACGCATTGGGAACACAAAAAGAAATTTGGAGATGGCATATGCGCCATGTAAGATCCGCGCCGGACCATTTTGTTTGGTCCGGCGCGGATCTTATGTTTGTTTGCACTCGGCAACGGCGGCCAATGCTTTCAGGCGCATCTGCACCCGGCATTTGCGACTGCAATTCGGGCCCGGCAGCGACAACCGACATTTTCGGCTGTTTGAAGCCACGAACGCCGTGCGCGGCAGGATGCCGCCGATCGAGCGGTCAGTCAACGAAAATCTGCCCCGACATGCTCTCATCGGCGCTGTTATGCGCGATCCACACGGTGAAGCGCCCCGGCTCGACCACCGGCTCAAGGTGCTCGTCGGTAAACGCGAGCGACTCTGCGCAAAGGGTCATCGTGACCTCGACGCTCCCGCCGGCGGGAACGAACACCTTGCGGTATCCCTTCAGCTCCTTCTCCGGACGGCAGCGGCTCGCAACGACATCATGAACATAGAGCTGGACCACATCGTGGCCGTCGCGCTCTCCGGTGTTCGTCACCGTCACGGTAACATCGATTGCCCCGTCCGCCGACATATGATCGGCCGAGAAACGCAAATCTGAATACTCAAAGCTCGTGTATCCAAGGCCGTATCCGAACGGATAAAGCGGCTCGACCTGGACATCGTTATAACGCGTGCCGAACGGCATACCCTCGACCGGCTTATGCCCGGTCGTAAGCTGATTGTAGTACATCGGGACCTGGCCCTGATTATACGGGAAGGTGACCGAGAGGCGTCCGCCGGGGTCAACTGCGTTCGTGAGCACATCCACCGCAGCGTGTCCCGCCTCGGTCCCGCCGTGCCAGATGCACAGAAGAGCATCGGAATTTTCGCGAAGTTCGGGCACGGGCATCGGTCTGCCGCACGCGAGCAGGGTGACCACAGGCGTGCCGCTTTCGTGAAGCTCGCGCACAAGGTCGCCCTGCCGTCCCTTCAGGGAGATATCGGACATAGATGCCCCCTCACCGCTCCAACTTCGGCTCTCCCCGACCACGCAGATCACAAGGTCAGAGCGCTCGGCCAGTGCTCTCGCCGCGGCGAGAGACGAAGCGTCATCCCCGTCGAGCTCACACCCGCGCTCGAAAGCGACCTCGGCGATCCCGTCGAAGCAGTCCTCCACCGCCGCAAGGACAGACACGCTCTTTGACGTGTCGCTCAGGCCGCTCCACGCTCCGAGCAGGTGATCGGCCACATCAGCAAGCGGCCCGATCACGGCGATCCGCTTGCCGCGATACTTCTCAGGCACGATCGGCAGGATGCCGTTGTTTTCGAGCAACACTGCACTTTTTGCCGCCGCCTCACGCGCTACGGCGCGGTGTTCGGGCGAGAAGAACATAGCCTCATCCTCGACCTCGGGTATAGGCTTATCCATAAGCCCGAGCAGATACTTATACATCACCACGACCTCGGCCCGGCGGCTGATCTCCTCCTCGGATATCTTCCCTTCGCGGACAAGCTCCGGTATGCAGTCGTTGTACATGTTCCCGCACATGACGACATCGACGCCGGCGTTGAAAGCCTTCTCCACGCTGTCCTTGCGGTCCTCGGCGTAGCCGTGCTTTTCAAGCTCCGGCACGGCGTCGTAGTCGCTGACGACAAAGCCCTCGAATCCCAGGCGACCGCGAAGCACCTCGGTCAGCAAGAAGCGGCTCCCCGTCGCGGGAACGCCGTTTACATCCTGATACGCGGACATGACAGTCGCCGCACCCGCGTCGATACCCGCCTTGAAGGGCGGCAGATACACATCCATCAGTGTCTGGAGGGATATGTCAGCGGAGTTGTAGTCGCGGCCGCCGATCGCCGCGCCGTACGCCGCGAAATGCTTCATGCAGGCGAGGATATGCCCCGGCTTTGAAAGGTCGTCCGGCGAGTCGCCCTGATATCCGCGCACGGAAGCGGCCGCAAAGTCCGAGCAAAGCAGCGTATCCTCGCCGTATCCCTCAACGATGCGTCCCCACCTCGGGTCGCGCGCGATATCGACCATCGGCGCGAAGGTCCAGCGCGTTCCGCAGTTATACGCCTCGCGCGCCGCGGCCTCACAGCACATCCGTGCGACCTCCGGATCCCACGAGCAGGACTGTGCGAGCGGCACGGGGAATGTCGTGCGGTGGCCGTGAATCACGTCATTCGCGAAGATCGCGGGAACATGGTGCGGATTCTCCCGAACCACGCGCTCCTGCCGCTCGATTGCATCGTGCGCGTGTCCGATACCGAGAAACGAACCCATACCGCAATCACCCGATCTGCCCCCGGCATGATACGCCGCAGGCTGCTCGTCTCCGGCGTTATACTGCGTGAGCTGAGCGATCTTCTCCGCAAGGTCCATCTGCCCAACGAGCGCCTTTGCCGCCGCTCGCGCTTCCTTCATTTTTTCTGTCATAATGATCTCCATCCCGCCGCCATTCGGCACAAAATGTAGTTTAATTGTTTATCCCGTCAAAGAGACTAAGCTGTGACAGCTCCTTTTCATGCGGGAATTCGTTCAGGTACGCAAATATCTGACCGATATCGTGCATTACCCCGTGTCTCTCGCACTCCGCGTGAAAAACGGACATGAGCCGGGCGTTATTCGGGCTCGCACATTCATATGCGCCGCCGAAGGCCCGGATATACCGCGCCTTCATCCCCGGAAAATGACGGTCAAGCATACGGTAGAAATACTCCCGGTTGCCCTCACGCATCGTTACGCCGAAGCCGAAGCAGATGATCCCCCGCACCCCCGCGTCAAACGCATAGTCGAGTATCCCGCGCAGGTTTTCCTCGCTGTCGTTTATAAACGGCAGAATCGGCGAGAGCCACACCACGGTGGGGATACCTCTCTCCTGAAAGACCTTCAGCGCTCTGTACCTCTCGGCGGTGGAGGACACGTTCGGCTCTATGACGGCACACAGCGCCTTGTCGAAGGTGGTGAGCGTCATCTGCACCA
>CAYVUJ010000240.1:0-3093 GCA_964454825.1 uncultured Lachnospiraceae bacterium
CACCGAGAAGCGCCGCATGAAGCTCACCAAGCAGATCGCAAAAGCAGGCGAGGATGCGAAGGTCGCAATCCGCAATATCCGCCGCGAGGCCAACGACAAGTGCAAGGATATGAAGAAGGCCGGCGAGATGAACGAGGACGAGCAGAAAGCGTCCGAGAAGAGCATCCAGGATGTGACTGATAAGTACATCAAAGAAGTCGACAAGGTCACCGATGAGAAGAACAAGGAGATCATGTCGATCTGACCTGTCGGCCTGATACCGACAGTCACAAGAATGTTGAACGACCCTCGTGGCGACGCCGACGGCGCGCGTCACGGGGGACGTTTGATAATCGCCGATGCATTTGTTTGAAAGGTGCAATATACGTGTTTTTTAGAAAAAGATCAGCCCCTGCTGACACAGCCTCGCTGTCGGACAATGACGTCAGAGCGCTTGTGAATGCGTCCGGGCTCAGGCATATCGCCTTCATAATGGACGGAAACGGACGCTGGGCGACACGCCGCTCACTTCCGCGTGAGGCGGGGCATATTCAGGGCGCTTCAGCGTTCCGGAATACCGTCCATCGCTGTGACGACTTCGGGATCGAATGCGTCACGGTCTATACATTTTCCACCGAGAACTGGAAGCGTCCGAAGCGCGAGGTCGATGCGATCATGAAGCTGCTTGACGATTTCATAACCGAGGCGGTGCGGGATAATGAAAAAAACAACGCACGATACCGTTTTCTCGGCGATAAAAACGGCCTTTCACCGGCGATTCGCGAGCGCTGTGACAGGCTTGAGGAACTGACGGCAAACAACCGGCTTCTTCTGAACCTCGCGCTCAATTACGGCTCGCGCGCAGAGATCGTAAGCGCCGTGAACACACTGCTTGCCGAGGGACGCGAGAGCGTCACCGAGGAGGACTTCTCGAACGCGCTCTATACCGCGGGGCTTGCCGACCCCGATCTGATCGTCCGTACTGCCGGTGAGTACCGTCTCTCAAATTTTCTTTTGTGGCAGTCGGCTTATTCCGAAATTTACGTCACAGATGCGCTCTGGCCGGATTTTGACCGTACGGAGCTTGTCCGTGCGATTGAAAACTTCTCCAAGCGAAAGCGAAAATTCGGCGCTGTGGGAAAATGACCACGCTCCGGCGTTTTTTGCGTCGTTTGACATTGAAATGAGGAACCTCGAATGAAAACAAGAATCATAACAGGCTTTGTGATCGGTGTATTGCTGATCGCACTTTGTGCCTCAGCCAAAACGGCAGTGTTCCCCTTTGCCGTTTCCGTGCTTACGCTGATCGGAGTCGGGGAGTTTCTGCATTGTACAAAGCTTCTGAAAAAGGCTGCGGTGTCGTTTGTTTCCTTTGCCTTTGTGCTTGCTGTTGATGCATGCATGATCCGCTGCGGTGATGTTAAGGATTTTTGCCTCTGTTTCACCATGATGAGCACATGCTTCGCGCTCATTCTCTTTGCTGTAGCCACATTTTCAAAGGGCAGTATTTCCGTGGACGAGGTGTTTGCCGCGTTCGCAGGGACGTTTTACGTTACCTTCGGCTTTGCCGCTCTTACGCTGATCAGAAAGAACGCCGGAAGCAACGGCGACTTTCTCCTTGTGATGACAATATTCCTTCCGCTTGTCTCCGATATATTTGCATATTTCACGGGGTATTTCTTCGGAAAGCATAAGCTCATACCGGATGTCAGTCCCAAAAAGACCGTCGAGGGCGCAATCGGCGGAATGATCGCCTGCGGAATAGGCTGTGCGGTGTTTGTTGATGTCCTGCGTGAGGTCGACGGGCTTTTCGGCAGTGCCGGCTTTGTCGAACTGCAGCTCAGAATGTTCGCGGTCGGAGTTATCTGCTCGGCTGTAGCTCAGGCGGGAGATCTCATCATGTCTGTGATCAAGAGACGTTACGGCATTAAGGATTACGGCAAGCTCTTTCCCGGACACGGCGGGGTGCTCGACCGCTTTGACAGCGTTCTTGCCGTGTCTACCGTCATGGTTGCGCTCACCTTTATTCCGGGCCTGGTCTCTTTCGGGGCGTGACCGATGAACACATATAATAAAACAGTCGCGATCCTCGGGTCTACGGGCTCGATCGGCACGCAGGCGCTCGATGTCGTGAAAGAGCTCGGATTGCGTGTGACACTGCTTGTCGGACACAAAAACGCCGCCATGCTCGCCCGGCAGATCACCGAGTACTCGCCCCGTGTCGCGATCTGTGCAGACCGTGACACAGCACAGAAGATAGAGGGCATGTGTGATCTCGGCCACACCTCGCTTCGCTTCGGGGAGGACGCGCTCGACAGTGAGCTCGAAGAGCGCCCGTCGGACTTCACGGTCCATTCCATCGCGGGACTTGCGGGCCTCCGCAGCGCGCTTACGGCGAGTCGGACGAAAACCCGCATCTGCATGGCAAACAAGGAAGCGATCATCTGCGCCGGCGAGCTCATATTCGCAAACCTTCGCGAAAGCGGGGGTGAGCTTGTCCCGGTGGACAGTGAGCATAGCGCGATCTTCCAGTGTCTTGCGGAAAACCGCGCGCAAACATCGGACTCAGCCTTTTCGTCGAAATCTGTCAAAAGACTGCTTCTCACAGCCTCAGGAGGCCCGTTTTTCGGATGCACGCGCAAGGAGCTTGAGGCGGTCACCCCGGAGATGGCGCTTGCCCATCCGACATGGCGCATGGGGCCGAAGATCACCATTGACAGTGCTACACTGATGAACAAGGGCTTCGAGATCGTTGAGGCGATCCGCCTTTTCGGCGTTTCCTCGGATCAGGTAGATGTTGTGGTGCACAGGCAGAGTATAATCCATTCCATGGTCGAATATACTGATAATACGGTTATAGCCCAGCTTGGAGCACCGGATATGAGAAGCGCGATCCGATATGCGTTTACATATCCCGAGCGCGCTGAGGTCAGCTCCGAACCGCTCGATTTCGCCTCAATTGGCTCGCTGACCTTTGACAGCCCGGATGTTGAGGTGTTCCCGCTTCTTGACGCGGGAAGGCTTGCGTATGAGATGGGAGGTACGGCGCCGTGTACGCTGATTGGCGCGGATGAGGAGGCTGTCGGTGCTTTCCTGCACGGAGAGCTCGGCTTT
>CAYVUJ010000241.1:0-3034 GCA_964454825.1 uncultured Lachnospiraceae bacterium
AGTTTGAAGGAGGGAGCAGCAATGAGTTGGATATTTGACGAGCTCGGGCGATATTGGCAGTTCGATTTCTTCCGCTACGCGCTCATTGTCGGCGTCATGATCGCGCTGTGCTCCTCGCTTCTCGGTGTCACACTTGTGCTGAAACGCCTCTCATTCATCGGCGACGGGCTGTCCCATGTTGCATTCGGCGCAATTGCGGTCTCCGGTGTGCTCGGCGTACTGTTCGATAGCATGGGGTGGGCTCTGCCGTCGTTGCTCGCGGACAACGACATACCGTTTGTGCTTCTTGTCACCGTCATCTGCGCTGTGCTTCTTCTCCGGCGCGGGCAAAATGCTAAGATCAACGGCGATGCCGCGATCGCGATGCTTTCGGTCGGAGCCCTTGCGCTCGGATATTTGCTTATGAACATCTTTGCACCGACATCGTCGAACATATCAGGCGATGTGTGCTCGACATTGTTTGGTTCCACATCGATCCTGACGCTCTCTGCGGCCGAGGTGTGGCTGTCCGTCGGACTTTCGCTTGTCGTGGTGGCTCTGTTTGTTTTATTTTACAACCGGATCTTCGCGATCACCTTCGACGAGGATTTCTCCCGCGCGACCGGAATGAACACAAAGCTCTACAATCTCATTGTTGCGATCATCGTAGCCGTGATCATTGTCCTTGCGATGAATCTTGTGGGCTCTCTTCTGACCTCGGCGCTTATAATATTCCCTGCTCTCTGCGCAATGCGCGTGTTCAAAAGCTTTTTCAGGGTGACGCTTTGCTCGGCGATCGTGTCGGTGAGCTGTGCTTTGCTCGGAATTGTCACCGCTACGCTCGCAGGAACACCAGTGGGCTCAACGATAGTCGCCGTAAACATCGTGTTTTATGCGATCTTCTGTGCCGTCGGAAAAATATGCGCAGGGCGCGCGCAATGAGGTTTTATCTGCAAAAATGATAAAAGGCGGAAGCGCTCCGCCTTTTGTTGTTCAGTTACATATCCTCGCAGGCGCCACTTCGGTCGAAATCACTCCAAAAAGCTCGCAGGGCCGCGTGGTATACGTCCGGATCGATCCACGATGATCTGGCGTGTCCTGCGCCCGGAATGACCACAAGACGCTTCGGCGAACTGCATGCAAGATAGTTCCTGTACGTCATTTCTATGGGCACAAATGTGTCCGCCGAGCCGTGAATAAACAACACCGGAGTCTTTCCGGCGCGAAGCGCATCGAGGGTGGAATGCGTATCCGCATCACAGCCGATTCGCCGACGGCACAGGTCATTTGCGCGCTTCTCACGTATCTTGTAGGAGAGATGCAGATTCTTCTCCACCACATGCTTCCATATCTCCTTTGCGCTGGTGAAGCCGCAGTCGGCAATGATGCCGCAGACATTGGAGGGAAGGTCCATCCCGGCGCACATCATCACCGTCGTCGCGCCCATCGACACACCGAGAAGATATGCCGGCAGACGCTTCGCCACACGTTTGTTGAGCCAGTCGAGCCATCTGACACAGTCCGAGCCTTCGACCGTGCCGAAGCCCATATTGTCTCCGCCGCTCTCGCCCTGTCCGCGCTGAACGGCAAAGAGGACTGCGCAGTCGTTTTCGTGTAGGAAATCGGCGATAGCACCGAAGTCACGCGACCATGATGTGCGCCATCCGTGCATAGCGACGACAAGGCGTCTCGGGTTCTCGCAACCCCAATATCTTCCAATAAGCTCAGTGCCGTCCTCGGCGCTGATGCTTACGCGCTCAAGATCCAGCGCCTCGAGCCGCTCGCTCTGTTCGCGGATTTGCTCCTTGACCTCGTCGGTTTTCTTTGCACTTCCCCGGATGATCCCCTTCATTTTTGTCATAACCTCGGGCGCCTCGCGGTCAAGTGCGTTTGAGACGAGAAGTCCCGTGACCGTGTTGCTCACGACCTTGAATATCACACCTGCTGTCAGCGCACACGCCGCGATGGACGCGGCTTTTTTTATTGTACTCATGTTTCAGTCCTTCCAATAAGCAATATACATAATGGTATCTTAGTTATGCCACCCGGCAGGATCTACCTACTTACGGTCCCCCATTCGATATCGTCGCCGAATTCGCATGAATAGCGCCATTCGACACGGTCCCCTGCGCTGAGTCTGTATTCACTCGAAGCGATGGGGCATTCCGTGCCGTTCACACGGTACAGCCATCCGGAGCCCGGTCCGCCGTCAAACTCCCGCAGGTTGGAGATCGCCTTCACATAGATACTCCCGTTTCCCGGAGTCACGGACATATCGACCGGTATTTTGTTCTCCCGGCATACCCGGCGGAGAACATCGGCAACAGACTCACCGTCAGAAAAGGCGACCTCTTGTCTTGCAAAAATGACACCATCGTCGGGGAGCGAGTCAAGGATCGCCGGATCGACACCGTCACGTTGGAGGACGGCTGAGCAATCGATGGAGAGTGTGCAAAACGAACCGTCATTGTTACCGGATTCGCCTTGTGGAATAGCGCTGTCTTGTTCCGGCGCAGTCTTTTGGTCACACCCGAACAAAAAGGCAACACACGTCAGCGCAAGAAAGAGAAGAAATACCCTTTTCACTGTTATTTCCTGTCGTAAAAAATGTTTTTGTCTGATCACACTGAATTTTGATGTCTAAAAAGCCTGCAGAGGCGGGGCTTTTATAAAGTCTTTTAGGATTTGATTGAGCTACTTGAAAGAATAAAGCGGTCCGCCGTCGTTTCTGTCGAGCCTTTCAAGCGCAGCGAGGGCGAGTGCGGCCTGTTCGGTCGCCATCGGGCTTGAGGCGGCACTTTGATCCGGCGTATCAAAAAAGCCGCCGTCCGGTGCCGAAAATCGCATCAGAACATCGAGAAGCGTTTGACCGTTTTTGATAAACCGCTCGTCTTTACGCGGGTCGATCCCCCAATCGCACAGAGCGATCATGACCTGTGCGACGCTCTCGGAATTCTCCCGTCCGAAGGAGCGGTATCCCCCGTTCTCCTGCTGTAGGTCCGACAACGCATCGATAGCACGCTGTGCCGCGCCCTCGTCGTGCTCGGCACAGGCC
>CAYVUJ010000242.1:0-3034 GCA_964454825.1 uncultured Lachnospiraceae bacterium
CTCGGATTATCATGGGGCGAAGGATCCGGATGAGTTGATTCAGAAAAGTGAGAAGTTGTGGCAAGACGCGGTGGAACAATATCGGCCGGCGGTGGATTGGCTGCTGGATAAGTATGAGGAGAATTTGAACTTAAACTCGGGGGCGGGGAAGCGGGAATACTCGGATGTGGCGATGAAGTTGCTAAAATATGTGAGTGATGCGGTGGAGCGGAAGCATTATGAGCAATTGGTGGCGAGGAAATTGGATTGTAGCGTGGAAGATTTGCATGCGAAGAAGATTAACGATACGCCGGAGAAGAGATTGAAGAAGGTGGAGCTGGAGAGTTCGTCGGATATGTTGCAGGGATTGAAGGATAGCCTGCAGGCTCTAGTGGTATATGGGAAAGTGGAGAATGTGAAGGGAATCGAGATTCCGGAGGACGAGATGAAACTGGCGGAGCTCGAGATGGTCTATGAGACGAGGTATAAAGATTGGGGGAAGGCGGCGCTAGAGAAGGAGGCGGGGGATTTATTAGCTCGGTACAAGATAGAGATGAATAAGAAAGAAGTGGATCTACTGAATAGTGAGCTGGAGAAGATTGAAGACGAGCTAGAGTTGAAACGGGGGGATGATGCGAGTGAGGAAGAGATTGCGGGACTAGAGGATAATTATAATGAGATACTGAAAAAGATTATGGCGTTGAAGAGGATGTAACAAAAAAGAGCGCGGAGGGTATTGTATTTCTAAGATAAAAGTGTTAGAATGGAGATATATAGAAGTGATTACTCTTGACTTAGGTCAAGAGTAATTTTTAGTTTGCGGACTAGAGGACTTTTAGTCTTGTCTAGTTGCAGTTCTAAAGAGGCTCTTCTCATACCTACCTCCTAAAGATTTAACTGTTCATTTAACTTAAAGACGACCTTTAGATAAAGAACTAATACAAAAACACCTCTGCGCTCTTGTACTTAAGTGTAGCAGAACTTATTAGATATGTACAGAGTGAATTGGTCGTCTAAGTGAATGTTTGAAAGTATAGAAAAAGTGTTGACGGTGGGAAATGCTAGTGGTATAATGGGGGTTAGAAACTATAAAAATAAAAATGAAAAGGAACAAATGAAGAGTTTGAAAGAACATAAAGTACAAATTCTTGCGGCGATTGCGCTGGCGTTTTCGCTGGGCATGGTAGTGCCTAGTGCGGTCTTTGCAAGCGAAGGGGGAGTGGCAGTCCAGGCGGAAGGGGCGACGGCTAGCGTCTCGGTACAACAGCTGCTAGATGTGATTCATCAAGCGCCTACGGTAACTAATTATGCTGCCTATAAGAGCTTGGTGAATGCTTATAATGGCGTAGCGGCGGCGAACCCAGCTGATGGTGCGGTCGCGACTGCAGTACAGGCAGTGAAGGCTTTGGTAACGGATGCTCCAATTTCTAACGATTCGAGCGTTGCGACGGTGAAGACTTATATTGAGGGTATGTCACAGTATAAGACTTGGAGTCCAGCGATCAATGCAATTAATGCAATCATGAAGAAGGCTGATGTGACGAGCGAGACGGCGGTCACTGCAACTGCGCTTGCTGGATATAGCCCAGAAGAGATTGCTCAGTATTACAATGCGATTAACAATGTGGTGAATCCAATGCCAGCTACCTATGCAGAGAATGTGGTAGTATTGGCTGGCCGAATCAATACCGGTGCAGGCTTTGCGAATTATCGTACTTATGAACCATTGGTAGCGGCGGTAGTAGCTTATGAAGCTAAGCCAAGTGATGCAGCTCTTAAAGCAGAGCTAGCGAAGCAAGTCGGTGATATCTTGAATATTGCTGGTAGCACTAATATGAGCACTGAGGCGCTCCTAGTCGAAGCGAAGGGAATCGAGGGGTATGACAAGTATGTAGCCCTATACAACTCGATGGCTTTCATCCGTGAGGCATTGCCGGCTGGTACGACTGTGATTACGGCAGATTTGTTGAATGCAAAGTATCCAGCTGCAGAAGGCAAGAATGAATTGGCTGATTACTACGGTGCGATGGCAGTGGCTGCAGCAGCTATTGATGCTTCGTCGGTAAATAATCTGCTTCCATTCACGATGCCTGATACGAGTGTTGGTGGTGATCCAAAGCCAGAAGAAAAGCCAAGTGATGTGAATACTCCAAACACTGGTATTGTCGGTTTGATTGAATCTGGTGCGCTGGATCTAGGTATGGTGACGTTGATTGCGTCAGTGGCTGTAGCTAGCGTAGCTGGTCTTGGCTTGATTGCTAAGTTGTATCTGGGAAAGAAATTTTAAGCTGTAATTTAACAGGAAAGCCTTTGTTCTGAACGATTGCTACTTGGTCGAGGCCTCTGCTACTCGTTCTCGGTATGTATAATACCGTTCGCTCCGTTGCTTGGTCTCTTCGCGTAATAGTTCGTTCAGAAACGAAGGATCCGTTTGTCGATGCTGGTGATAGGCGTGTGACCTTGCCTAATCTAGCTGACTCGCTTAGGGATAAAACTTTGAGAATTAGTGGGGACGGGCGCGTGACCTTGCCTGTCTCTATGAAGGGAAAATACTCCGATGAGGGGTATTTTTCTTGTGGAAAAATGGGAAAATGGACTTGATTTTATTGGATATTTTAGTATGATAGTATTTAATGGAAAGTGATGAAGAAGATATCTTAAGGAATCGTAATCTCGCGCTGGATGCGCAAGAACCAGAGGCGGATGAGCTAGCAGCTGAGGATGATTTCTCAGAGGAGGAGCTGGCAATTACGGCGGATAACGTGGATGCTTTCGCGGATGACTCAGTGAGGATGTATCTGCGGGAGATTGGTAAGATTCCGTTGCTTAGTCAGGAAGAGGAGCTGGAGCTAGCGCAGAAAGCGATGGAGGGGGATAAGCGGGCGAAGGATAAGCTGGCTGAGGCGAATATGCGCTTAGTGGTGAGCATCGCGAAGAGGTACGGCGGGCGTGGTCTCGATTTCTTGGATTTGATCCAGGAGGGGAATACGGGGTTGCTTCGGGCGGTGGAGAAGTTTGATCCGGATAAGGGGTTTAAGTTTTCGACTTATGCGAC
>CAYVUJ010000243.1:0-3000 GCA_964454825.1 uncultured Lachnospiraceae bacterium
GCAACTTCTGTTACTGGCTCGTCTGAAGATAGGAAAGTTAAACTTTCTGACTATCTCAATTATCCCGTTTGGGATATTATGCCAGCAGAAAAATTCGAAGATTCAATCACCGATTGTAACCTATTCTACCTCTACAAGTCAATTCCATTCAAAGAAATTCAGAAAGACAATGAGCCAGTTGTATTAAAATCAGACATAGAAGACCTTTCTCAACTCGTCACTCGTCAGGTGCTTGCCGACGATTGGCAATCTCATTTCCGACTGATGCCGACCTATGCGACTGTTTATAACTCGCGCGTACACTTATGCGGAATGAACCTCAGACTTCCAGACCCTCTTCCTATAGCTTCATCTGTTGCAGCTTCTGGGAATTCTGCACAACAATCGTCTGTTTCTGTTCGCGTATGGTCCATACGAAACGGTGTTAAATGTTCGGTGGTTTCCAAATATCACACTGACGGAGACCTTTTCCCTCTGTCCTCAGAGCTTCCTCGTTGGCTTTGGTATCCTGATCCATCTGCATATATGATGATGCTTCAGCAAGGGTCTCAGACCGTCATACTCAATCTTAAAGCTCATCCGACGCTTAATGGAGCTTATTGGTTTGCTGGTCTTGATGCTGACCCCACTGTGGAGAGTGCAGAGCCAGATCCAGTGACTCTTCCTGAATATGCCCCGGCTTACTCTAAGGTCTATGTCTCCGATGTTACAAATCCGTTCTCATTTCCAGTAACAGGGATAATCACAGTTGGCTCTGGCCGCGTCATGGCTCTTGCCTCAGCTGCGAAGGCACTATCTCAGGGACAGTTTGGCCAATTCCCGTTGTATGCTTTTACCGATGAAGGTGTATGGGCAATGGAGGTATCTTCTTCTGGATCTTACTCTGCTCGACAGCCGATATCGCGTGATGTGTGCGTGAATGTGGATGGCATAACCCAGATAGATTCATCTGTATTGTTTCCAACTGATAGAGGTATAATGCTCATTTCTGGATCACAGACACAATGTATATCCGATATATTGAATAATAATTACACGTTTGATGCCTCTGTCTTTCCTGGAATAAATAAGCTTCATGCAATGATAGGCCACAACTCCGATTCATGCTTTCCCATAGTCCCGTTTATGGAGTTTCTGTCATCTTGTGGTATGATCTACGATTATGTGCATCAAAGAATAATTGTATATAACAGAGTTCATACTTATGCTTATGTGTACTCTCTTAAATCCAAACAGTGGGGGATGATCTTTTCAAAAATAATCTCTACTGTAAATTCATATCCTGAAGCTCTCGCATTCGATGAAGGCAGAAACCTCTTAAACTTCTCAAAGGAGAGCAAAGAAAATGTTTCTGGGCTCCTCGTTACCCGACCTTTTAAACTGGGTGAGCCTGATGTTATGAAAACAGTGGATACAATTCTGCAGAGAGGCTTTTTTCGAAAAGGGAGCGTTAAATCTGCCCTCTATGGATCTCGTGATCTACTTAATTGGCATTTGGTGAATTCTTCAGTTTCACATCGTCTGTTAAATCGCATGGGTTCACCATATAAATACTTTGTGATTGCTCTCGTTTGTAGCCTTGATAATGATGAATCAGTATCTGGTTGCACAGTGCAATATAATAGAAGACTAACCGAAAAGCCGAGATAATCTGATTTAGTTGTTAATTAGCCGAAGGGTCGCCATGCGTGATGCACAGCGACCCTTATTGTTTGTTGATTGTTAGATCCAGTGTGGTTTGATTCTTGTACGTCCTTTACGGAAGCTTTTGATCTGATTGATCCGTTGAATAACTTCCTCAGCCTTGCTCTTCCATACTGCTTCTTTGGGTGGATTGGTGATACTCATCCAGTCTGCAGTGGCAGTGCATACAAGAAGTTCATGTATCAGTTTCCCTAAAAAGTTGAGTGTGGTTTGCGAGAAGGTTTCAGGGACATTCAGAAAGATTCCATACACTGGCTTTTCGCGTAGTTTGTCATCTATTACAGGATGATTAATCTTGCGCTGAGTGAATGGATAGAGGCGTTCTACAATGTCCGCGTGTGCAAGATCAAGAGTTCGTGTAACTCTATCAACGTTCCCTTCTTCTCCTACATCTTGAACTGTGTGGCGTATCTCATCATGAGCCTCTGTCATGATATGGCCTTCCACATAACAGTTATTTTCAATATCGTACAGAAGGTGTTCTCGTTTTAAGATAATTACGACAAGCCTTTTCCCAGCATTCTCACCATTATCTCCGCACTCTATGATCTCAATATCCCTGTCCATAAGCTAAATCCTTAAGACGATGCCTCTTTTGTCGGACGTGTCGGGCGAGAACGCTTGCTCACGCTCTTGCGGATGCTCTCAAGACTCTTTTGAGCAAGATCCACATAGTCTTTCGCGTCTTGTTTGTTGGTGACCAGATACCAGTCAGCGACCGCCACATTCTTAATGTAGTCATGGATCGCCTCGCCAAGTCCTGCCGTGGCAGCCTCGTTGAAGTTGCTCGGCATGGTCAGATTCAGTACAAGATCATCGTCTCCGCTAATAGCCTCGTTAGTTGTGTTAAGGCCACTCTCGTTCAGGTATTCGGCAAGTTCTGTCTTGACTTCAGCAAATCCCTTCTTGATCGAGCGTAGCACCTTCTCGTAGTTCTCCTCATCCTCCGAGGCGAACATACTCGCTACTTCCTTGTAGTTCTTGTCGTCCTGGATCGTGCGTCCGCGAAGGAAGGTCTCGTTCAGGATGTCATAGATAAGCCAGTCCATTTTTGTGGTGGCTTTCACAGCTTTTTTTGTTGCCATTTTTCTTGTTTTTTTTTATTTGTATTTTATGGTTCTTGCTGGCTTCCGTTATTGCCCCCTATTATCGGGCCCATTTCAAATTGGTCCGGATCAAGTTTCCCAAAAGTTGGCTTCTTCTTTCGGGGGCTCTTGATCATCTTCCGGCTATAGAGCTTCCGCCTTATGTCTTCCATCAGCGATCCCGCTTCGGTGAAATATGCCCCTGATTCCC
>CAYVUJ010000244.1:0-2994 GCA_964454825.1 uncultured Lachnospiraceae bacterium
AAATGGGGGTTGAAAAACATGCAATATTAAGTATTACCGATTGTGTTCAACTGGCACTGCAAAACAGCCCGCAGATTAAAAAAGCCAGATTTAATTACGGTATCGCAAAAGGCAATCTCGGAATTGCGAAATCAGGTTACTTCCCGACAATTGGGGTCGGAACGGGTTACAACATCAATGAAAACCGTACCGACAGACAAAACACCAATTCAAACATTTATTCTGCCGAAGCAAGTATAAAACAACTTATTTGGAACTTTGGAAAAACTAATGCGAATATCAGAATGTATAATTTTGATAAACTTTCAGCCATTTACAACTTTAACAACATAGTTCTTGATACGATTTTCACCGTAAAAACAAATTACTACGGCGTTCTTGCTGCGAAAGCCACAGTTGATGTTAACAGAGCAAACGTTCAGATTAACGAAAGAAACTATCAACGTACAAAAGCCTATTTTGACGAAGGAATTAAATCAAAAATCGACCTCGTAAACGCTGAAGTTTACCTGAGCGATTCTAAGGTTAATCTCGTAAATTCCGAAAAGCTTTATCAAAATGCATTGGTAAAACTAAACAACTCAATGTATGTTGCATTTGCTCCCGAATATGAAATCGAAAATACGGAAACTTTTAATTTTACAAATAATTATGCACCCGTAAACTTAGAAAAAATCGACGAGAAAAAAGATTTGAGCACCCCGCCTGATGAAATAAACAATGCGTTTTTAACTTCACAGGTTGAAAAAATTAATGTACTTGAAAATTACAAGTTTGAACCCTTCCAATATACATTTGAAGAAGCTGTAAATCTCGCCTACACCAACAGACCTGATTTAATGTCTTTAGATGCATCATTAAGCGCTGTTAAAGAAGCCTTAAAATATACAAAACGTGAATACTTACCGGAGCTTTCAGCCTCTGCAGGATACGGTTACAAAGATAAATATAATGCAAACTCTTACAACGTCGGAGTTAACTTCTCAAGTTCATTTAACATAAAAGGTCAAAAACACAAAATTGACAACGCGAAAATTCAGGTTCAAATTGCTGAAAACGAAATTGAACTTGCAAAACAAGATATTTATTTTGAAGTTCAAGATCTATATATCAATATGGTCCAACTGGAGAAACAAATTCCGCTTCTTGCCGTAAAAGTAAAACAAACACTGGAAAACTTTGAACTTGCAGACGGACGTTATGCTGTCGGCTTAGGTGACTATATTGAACTGCAAGACGCAAAAGTAAATTATAATAATGCACAGGTAAATTACGTTCAGACAGTTTATAACTACAACGTAGCAAGGGCAAACCTTGAAAAAGCAATCGCGTTACCGCAAAGCACAACCATAACTATTGAGGACTAATGATGAAAATAAAGAAAAGATATATTTTTATTGCACTGATAATAATCGCAATTTTAATTGCAGGGGCAATTGCTGTTGCGCAAAATAAAAAAGTCCGATACAAAACAGAAAAAATCGACCGCTGTACAATAACAGAATTCGTAGAAGCATCAGGAACAATAAATCCTGTAAATACGGTTTCTGTAGGTTCAACAGTATCAGGTTTGATAAAAAATATCTATGTAGACTTCAACTCAGAAGTAAAAAAAGGTCAATTGATGGCACAAATCGACCCCGCAAACTTTGAAGCACAGGTTCAGCAAAATCAGGCACAGATTAATAATGCCGTTGCAAACCTGTCAAAACTTCAAGCCGTTGCTGATTTTGATCAAAAACAATACGAAAGATACAAAAATCTTTATGCAAAAAACTTCGTTGCAAAAAGCGAACTTGACGAAAAATACAGCACATACAAATCAGATTTGGCACAAATTAACGCAGCAAGAGCCCAAATTAATCAGTACCAAGCCTCATTAAAAACCGCAATGACAAACCTTGGTTATACAAAAATCATTGCACCTGTTGACGGAACCGTAATTTCCAGAGAAATCGACCTTGGTCAACCGGTTGCGGCAAGCTTCCAAGCTCCTCAGCTTTTCACAATCGCACAAGATTTGACAAAAATGCAAATCGAAGTAAGCGTATCAGAAGCCGATATCGGAAAAGTTAAAGAGGGACAAGAGGTTAAATACACACTTGACGGCTATCCGGATACTGATTTTTACGGAAAAGTAACACAAGTAAGACTTTCGCCGACAACAGTTTCAAACGTCGTAACATACACCGTAATCGTTGATGTAGATAACGAAGATTTGAAGCTCAAACCCGGAATGACTGCAAACGTTTCAATCATTACAAACGAAAGCGTTGACGTAATATGCGTTCCAAACATCGCATTGAAATTTACACCAAACACTGACGGTCAAAAATTTAAAACACAAGGTATTTGGATATTAGACAAAAACAAGCCAAGACGTGTTGATATTAAAACAGGCGCAAGCGATGATTCTTCAACAGAAATTACAGCAAAAGA
Source organism: uncultured Lachnospiraceae bacterium (assembly GCA_964454825.1). GTDB lineage: Bacteria > Bacillota > Clostridia > Oscillospirales > CAG-272 > UMGS1312. Next base: position 2,440 of record CAYVUJ010000244.1, read on the forward strand.
TATCGCGGAAGGCGACAAGGTTATTACAGGAATTATGGGCAAAAACAAAGAAAAAAATAACATGCACCGCGGACCGAGGATGTTTTAATGGCTTTAATAGAAGTTAAAGACGCTATAAAAACATATCAGACAGGTGAAGATTCTTTCAACGCCCTCAACTGTGTTTCGCTTTCTATTGAAGAAGGTGAGTTTGTGGCGATTATGGGCACATCAGGCTCGGGCAAATCAACATTTATGAACATGCTCGGAACTTTGGACAAACCAAATTCAGGCTCATATTACCTTGACGGAATTGATATGCTTTCGCTTGATGCAAACAACCTTGCACGCGTGAGAAACGAGAAAATGGGATTTGTATTCCAAGGATTTAACCTGATTTCAAGAACCTCAGCACTTGAGAACGTACAGCTCCCGATGATTTACAAAGGAATTCCCGAAGAAGAACGAATAATTCGTGCAAAAAAAGCTCTGGAAATTGTCGGGCTTTCCAAGCGCGAAGACCATATGCCAAACCAAATGTCAGGCGGTCAGCAACAAAGGGTTGCTATCGCTCGC
>CAYVUJ010000245.1:0-2955 GCA_964454825.1 uncultured Lachnospiraceae bacterium
GCGGATCCGTGACCGCCATCTATGCCATGAGTGACTTGCTCCTGGAGCGGCGGCTTAAGGAACGGAAATAGACTGCCTTTAGGTCAGATTCACCTTGCTTTCTTCCGCCAGTTGTGGTAAAATGGGAGAAATGTAGGAAAGGAGATTAGGCGGGGTTCCTCACCTTCGGGTAGGTCCAACATTGAACAAAATATATGGATGTTTTGTTCAATGTTGGACCGGGTAGGGAGCCGTAAGTTGGTTCCCTGCCCGGTTTTTTGGCGTTGTGGCGGCATGACAGGGCTGCGGGGGTTGACCTCTGCTCTGTATGCCATTGCGGCACCGTAGGGCAGATCTGCGCTTTCCCAAGCACCGCCGCACCGGGACGGCAACCCGGCCCCCGGCGCACCACAGGACACCCCAAAGCCGGGGGCCGGGCCGCGAGGCGGAACGCCAGCGGCCTGGGGCCCCGCGCGCGCCGGAGCACCCCGAGACGAAGCGCCAAAGGCCGGGCGAGGGGGGAGGACCCGCGCCGGGGCCAGGGGACCCGGCAGCGGGGGGGCACGCCGCACCGCCGAAACGCAGGGACCAGGCCGACCCGCACGCGCGGGGGCGGCGGCGGCGACCCGGAGCGAAGCGGAGGGCCGGAGGGGCCCGCAGGCCCCGGAGGCCGGGACCGCGAAGCGGGCACGGGCGCATTTCAATCGCCGCCGCTACCACTTGTGGGTGGGAAGGGACGAGGCGGCGGGAGGGGCACCCAGGGCCCGAGCGGAGGGCCGCGCGCAAGCGCGGGGGGACGCCGCCAGACCTGCCAGGGAGCCGTTGCGCAGGGGCTTCCGAGGGGCCGCGAAGCGGCCCGCACTGCCTACTTGATATGGGGACAGTATTTTGTCAGCACCCCAGATTCCGGGGCTGGCAGGGCCGCGCCAGAGGCCATGAACAAATACGCCATCTTCCACAGCGCCCGGATCAAATCCTTTCCGGATGGATCCAGTGAGGTGCTTATCGCCGACCGCCAGATCTTTCGGGAGCCCGGCTGGGAGGAGCGGCCCCGAAACAGCGGCGGCGGCAGATACCAAAAGGCCGGGGAGGACGTGGGCGACATGTCCTTCTACGCCCTGGAGCGCCTCGAGGAGGAGGAGGAGCGGAGGGCCAGGGACAATCTTGCCCGCGCCAAGCGCAGGGCCAGGACCATGCTCAGGGACTACGCCCTCTGCACCCCTATGCGGTACTTCCTCACCCTCACCTTCGACCCGAAGAAGATCGACCGCTACAGCGTGGAAGATACTGTCCGGAAATTCGGACAGTGGATGGGGAACCAGGTCCGGCGGCGGGGGATCGCCTATGTGGCCGTCGCCGAGTACCACAAGGACGGCGCGGTCCACTTCCACGCCCTGGTCACGCAGGGGCTCAAAATGGCCGACAGCGGCACCATGGTCCCCCCGGAGGGGGGGAAGCCCAGAAAGCCCAGGAGCGCCGCCCAGAGGGCCGCCTGGGAGGCCGAGGGGGGCCACACCGTCTACAACGTGGCGGGGTGGCCCTACGGGTTCAGCACGGCAATGGAGCTCTACGGCGATTACCACGCCGCCGTGGGGTACGTGTGCAAGTACATCACCAAGGCCGAGGCCAAGATCGGGGGGAGATGGTACTACTCCGGCGGACAGCTGGAGAGGCCGGACGTGCTCTTCGCGGACCTGGACTTCGATCAGGTCTGCGCGGAGTACCGGGCCGAGCCCATCCCGTGCCCAGGTCTGCCCGGCGTCCGGATGGCGCTGGTCCGGATCGCCAAAGACCCGGAGGGGCGGGACAGACGCGAAGCGGGTGGCCCGTCTCTCCGGGTGCCACAAGATGAAGTGACGAGCGGAGGCGAGGAACACAACATCTTGTGTTCCAAGTCAGAACCATTTCAGGAAAGGGGAACAAATGTACGTTATCAAGTGGATGATGCTTTACCCGCAGTCCGACGCCAAGGTGTGGGAGGGGGAGGACGGGAAGCCCGCAGTGTTCGAGGACCGGGACCAGGCCCTGGCGGAGTGCGGGCGGCTCCTGGATGAGCCGGAGTATGCCACCCTCGGGCTCAGTTTTTGGGTGGAGAACTGGAAAGATGGGGAGGAATTACAGTGACACTGTATGCAATCGAGCGGATCACAGAGCCGTTCCAGCCGGGGGCCCTGGTGCGGGGGATCGCCCTGGACGCCACCAGCGGCGTCCGCCTGTACACCAACCGCCAGGACGCCGAGGCGGACGCGAGGCGGTACGCCGCGCGGGCCAGGGGGCTGGCCTCTTACAGGGTGGTCCACGCCGAATTGGACGGGAAACCGGGCGTCGAATTTTTGTACGACCCGGACACAGGCAATCTGGTCGAATTCGCCATTTTACAAAATCAGGACTGTGAAATGGAGCCGGAAGTGGAGGAATTTGGCGGGATTTACTGGCTGGATCCGGTGAAATGGCGGGCAAAAAGTTCGGGGAAGGCGGCGGGATCGTGAAGACCGAATACCTGTTCGAGAAAGAAGTTGAGCGGGTTCTCGCCGCTTTGATGCCGCAAAATCGGCTCATTATGCGGGTCGTTTTACATAACGGGATGCGGATCTCCGACGCCCTCGAGCTCAAAACCGCCCAGCTGAAACCCTCCGGCTGGTACACCGAACGCAAGACCGGGAAACGGCGGAGGTTCGGCCTGGACGCCGCCCTGCTCCGGGAGGTCCGGGCCCAGGCCGGGGAGGTGTGGGCGTTCCCCGGCAGAAAACCGGGGACCCATAAGACCAGACAGGCCGTGTGGCACGATGTGAAGCGGGCCGCAAAGGCGTTCCGGCTGCCGCAGAACGTGGGGCCCCACAGCTTCCGGAAGGTCTACGCTGTAAAGCTCTTGGACAAGTACGGCGATATCGAGCGCGTGCGGCGGAACCTCAACCACGGGAGCGGATCCGTGACCGCCATCTATGCCATGAGTGACTTGCTCCTGGAGCGGCGGCT
>CAYVUJ010000246.1:0-2951 GCA_964454825.1 uncultured Lachnospiraceae bacterium
CTTATACAAAGAGGATTGCGGTTGCATTGTTCGATGTTCATTGCTTAGGATTGTTTCTTATGTTCTGAATCTTGTTAATTAACTCTGAGGTGGAATATACTTCCTCGATGTCCGGGATAATTACAAGTTCGGCACCTGCTCCATTGTCAATCTCAACCTTCTTGCCATAGATGGTGTCGGAGTTCTTGAACACCTTATTTGCTATCGGATAGAAGTTCTCGATGTCCCTGATCTCATCCATCTGGAACACGGCATCGACACATTTAAGGGCATCCACCATTGCGATACGGTGATGTTCCGGAATCATCGGAGTCTTATTCTTATTTTTGTGTACCAATGTGTCGCTATCGACACCGACAATCAGGAAATCACACTGAGCCTTGCACTTTTCCAGATAGCGCATATGATAGAAATGGAGCAAGTCGAAGCATCCGCTTGTTACTCCCACAACTTTGTCTGTCAAGTCCAATTTGTGGACTTCATTTCGTCTAATAATCATTTATGATTCTCCTTTCTGTTTACTATCTTGCCAATTAACCAACTTAATGCATCCCATGCTTTCCAAACAGCTATGATATGGAATACATATATGAAGATATCATTACCTAACCTTGTATGCTTACCGATATAGTAAACTAAAAATGTTGCTCCAGTACCAAGGATATACACCAAGATTGAGAATACTATGAGCATTCCCGATACAAGCAATAGCTCGCAAATAAATTTCAGTTTGGCACTCATTTCTTATCCTCCTTTCTGTGATTGAACTCTGCTTCGATCTCCGCCATTGTCATATCTCGAAACGGGCATGAGGTTTTACCGGACATCAACAACATAGGTATCAGCATCGGATGGACGGCACAACTGCTCTCAGCATATTCCTTATCCTTGCAGTGCTGGCAATCCTCGCAATGATATTGATAACGGGGGAGCATAACGGGCACTTCAAATGTCTCCTTCAATCCTTCGGTCATTGTCTTCCTCCTTTCTGTTCTTAAAATCATCGCACCCGAGATCCGGGCGAACCTCACAACGGCAGTCCGTCAGAACACCTCGCTTTACACTATGATCCATACAGAAACCACCTTCCAACGTGCAGAAGTGAACACATTGGGGATAATCGATTTTATTTATTGCGCATTTCATACTTCGATTCAATTTTGAGAATTTTAGCAGATAATTCTGCCTTCTTTGCTCCAGGTCTCTTTGACCGAAAACGATTAAGTTTATCAACGTGCCTATGTAGTTCTGAAATCAATGTATCATTGTCTTTCTGCAACTCCCGGATGATAGATTTCAGTCGTTTTATTTCCTGACTCTCCACCTCCTTTTCCGTCAGAACTTGCACACAAGTACAATCCTCAATGCGGTCGCTCACTGCTACTGCCAGACAGCCGGGAATTAGAACCTTCCCGGCTATACGGTCATAGATGTAGTGGCACCTCATAATCAGTAGTCGGTATCAGTTGGAGCCTGAGATTTGCTACTGAAGTTGTCGGTGAGGGCATAGTCACCTGCGAAAGCGGCAATCACCCACCACCATGAACAGGTGATGCCAAGTGCCTTTGCGATGATAAAAGCTGCTGTAATCATAATTTGAATTATTATTTGTTTTTAAGGGTTGTAAGTAATTCTGGGTTGTCATGCCGGTTGCCGATTACTCGGATCTCCCGATGATAATCATTCCACCAATCCGGTCTTATTCTTTGCCAGGGATAGAGCCACATCTTATCAAGTTCATCAATGTTAGCCATGCAGAATGAAGCGTTGTCAGTCCGGAACTCCACAAGTTTTGGATAATTGCCATTCACCGTGAAGATATCACCATCGAATATCTCTACCCCTGCATTGTCTCTCAACCCGATATATTGTCCGACTGTCTCACGCCTAACTACGGCAATTTCTTTGTCATTGAACGACACCGCGATTTCGCTTGACTTCGGATAGTCAGGAGTCTCTGTCTCTATTGGACTACCGAAATAAATCATGCTTCCGCCGGCAATGTTTAAAAGGTCTCCATACACCCATTCCCCTGTATCTGCGCGCTTGCCCCTGAACTTCACTGGGAAGAATGATGGATCTATAAGTTCTACATCTTTCGCATCAAACACGGAATAGACACGGTCTCCGAAGTTGAGGGTATATGAACCATCCGACAATATCTCCTCGACTTTGGCAACTGAATTGTCGCTGAAGTAAGGTTTTGGATTGCCTATTATCCGGACCATATCTCCAATCTTAATTTCTCTGCGGTCTAACATACGAATTTCAGTATTAATGCGGTCAGTAATCCTACGATACCGGCAATCCAATAGGTTCGCCAAAGGAGTTTTGCGCAACGCATCCTTCGATGGGCTTCATTCCGGAGATATGCAACATCGCCATATTCCTTATCGTACCATTCGGAAATCATTTCCTTAATCTTGGATGCTACAAGTTGTCTCTGCTCCTTGCGAGTTTCGTTGTCATCTTTATATGCGAACAGGCTGACTCTTGAAAGTTCTGCAACTTCGATAATCTGGTCGTGGCCACCGTAGACCATTCGTAATGTAATGGTAAGATCGTGCTCACTCTGACTCTCCCATAAGTCAGCTACACGTCTCATTATCTCGGCTTCATTGGCATTTGCCAAAGCTACAAGGTCGTTATATTCCTTCTCTGAAAGGACGTAACGCATCTGAGGATTGATTGTAACCAGTTTTCCCATAACTCTAAAGTTGTTTGATCGTTTCTACTGCGGCGCGAATCTCACCTTCGTGCTCATTAACGTATTTGTCAAACGAGCCGGGACCTCCGAAGATCTCATCCAGACGCTCCGAAATCTGACCTAAAGGGTTAATCCATCGGTCATTTTCCACAATCTCCTTCGGCTCATAAAGGGCTATCAGGTTGGCGCTTTGACCGAAGTGTGCTATCATGCCGACATAAGCGGTTAACTTATTGTCGGCTTC
>CAYVUJ010000247.1:0-2927 GCA_964454825.1 uncultured Lachnospiraceae bacterium
TGGTATTCGGCTTTATCAGCAGAAGGAATAAGGCTGCGCTGCGCGCTCTCGAAAACCACTCGGATAAAACCTTCTGCCCCGTGTGCAGAGTTGATACCGTCAGTTCAAACGGCATGTGCCCCATTTGCTCAAGTAAACTTGAAAAGAGGTAATCAAAATGGCAAGAACAACAATAAGAGCTTCATACAGCAATCTCGAGATGACGAGAGAACGTGTTGAGGCAGTTCTGCGCTCAAACGGCTACAGCAGCATCAATGAAAATGGTGAGAGCGTCTGGAAGAACGGCAACGGATTTTTGACCGCAATGAAATACATAAAAATCGAATTTGCGGACAGCAGCACACTGCTCATATCCGGTTGGGTCAGGGCAATGGCCGGTTCGGAGATGAATCTGGAGGGCTTTGTCGGTGCAGTTCCCAAAAAGCAGGTCATGAAGGTCATAAAGGCAATTCAGTCAGCTGTTGTGTAACCGACTGAAAAAGAGAAGAGCGAGAGGAGTTTTGTACTCCTGTTCTGCAACACAAAAAAGGGGACTTCACATCGAAGTCCCCTTTTTGTCTGAGAGTCAGACTTATTTCATTCTTGCCTCGAGTGCGGCCTTGCCTTCCTCGTAGCCGGGCTTGGTGGGGTTGATGTCCATTTGCCTCTCAGCGCGATTCAAGCCGTCGACAAACTCCCGGGATTTCACCGTCATTTCCGCCCACGCCGGACGAAAGCCGCTTTTCACGGCATTTCGTGCGGATTTGATATTTGCCCATGCACAGCAATAAAAGGGAACCTTATCCATGCTCAGAATCTCGATCGCAAGGCGGCTTGTCAGCGACGAGGCGATCCCCTGTCTGCGGTATTCGGGCAAAACGTCCACCCCGATCTGCAGCATGGTGTCACAGTCTGCCGAGCAGGCGGCAAGACCGATGAGCTCTCCCCTGTGATACGCACCGATCCCCAGTATGTCAAGCTCCTTTCTCTCCTCACACAGCGCATTGCTCCACTGAGGAAGATAGAGCGAGGCGAAATCCCCGGCGGTCAGTATTCTCGTCTCATACGGACAGTCAAGCGGCCTGAGGACGCTTACATCGGGCAGAAAATATTCCGCCATGAAGCAGAGGCGCATACCGTGAGGTGCAAAGGCGTCGTTCAGTACATGCAGATTCGGCGTCTCGAAGCAGTGCTCGGCGGGATATCTGCCGATATAGTCTTCGACGATCGGTTTGTACCTCATATCGATCGAAGCCACGATGTTCGTGCCGTAGGATATCAGGTTGCATGAAAACGGAAGCTGCAAGTATTTTCGCGCGGCCGCGTTTTCCTTTGACTCGACGATGATATTTTCGCTTTTCCTGAAGTCGCCGGCGCGGCATGCGGCATCTGCGGCGGACTGCTCCATGGCGATATTTAAAATGTCTTTGTTTGTCATCCTCTCACCTCCGACGGCATATAAGTAAGGCGTGATCGGACATTCCGGTGCACGATTCGTGGGACGTCATCGCGTCGTATATCGGACGCATAAGCTCAAATTTTTCGGCGCTCATCGCGTCGACCACGCACTTTGTGACCATGAAGTTCGTGCCGAGGTTGCTGATTTTTTCAAGCCCGTGTGCGATCGCTGCCTCCTCAATCTCCTCAGGCGTGGTCATAAAGAAAAGCTCGGGTTGAAGGTCATCCGTTCCGTTTTCGAAAGCTTTGTTTCCGTTCTCGCTCGGATAGTAGTTGCGCCATTCGTCATGTACGCACCCGCCCACGTAGCATCCGATTTTGTTGATGTATGCAAGCGCGACGATCCCGCCTGCGTGGCACACACGGCGGCATTCGGAAAGGACGGTTTCGCGCTCCTCGGGCGGCAGATGGTACATTGGACCGAGGCAGAGCACGACGTCAAAGCTGTCGTCGGCGATGTCCGAAAGGTCGGTCGCATCCCCCACCTGACAGGAGACATTTTCGAGCGACGCATCGGCGATCTTCTGGCGAAAGCGCTCAATGTGCGCGGGGAAGATGTCTACGCCAACGTATTCGCGGCAACGCGAGGCATAGTACATGCCGTAATACCCTGTGGCACAGCCGATTTCGAGGATTCGGCTGTCCATTGTGATGAGGGGGTCGAGCTGCTTTTTCGTGTAGTGGAATTCGAGGGCGCTCGTGCGCGACCATTCGGCTCTGCTGTCCTCGATTCCTTTTGCGTAGTTTGCGAAAATCTTGTCGCTGTTGCTGCTCATTTGAATCATCCTTTCTTAATTGATAATAAAAAACGGCCGGGGCATTGAGCCTTCGGCCGTTTCGCTTGTGTGGATATGATCAAGCAAAAGCAGACAAAAGCCCGGGGTCACAAATGACTGCGGACATCATATACATTTCACGGCGAGTTGTGATGATCATAACGAGCTTCTACCTTCTACTTGAATTTGGAATATTATAACATACCTGCCGCGCTTTGTCAATACAAAGATAACATTTCGTACGAAAGATACATAACAATGCAAAAAAGGGAACCTCTGCGTGAGGTTCCCCTGAGTGCGGATGCAGACTTATTTCATTCTTGCCTCGAGTGCGGCCTTGCCCTCCTCGTAGCCGGGCTTGCCGAGGAGCGCGAACATGTTCTTCTTGTACGCCTCAACGCCGGGCTGATCGAAGGGCACCATCCTTCGAGCTCGTCTCGACCAACACAGTAGCCGCATATTTGCCAGGGTTATAGTTGATCTTGCCACCCCTTTGCAACATGGCTCTCACTGCCCATAGAAAGACGACCAAAGTAATGGCCAAAACTGCCATGATTATCTTGCTCGATCTATTGTTGTTCTTTTCTTTCATAACGCACCATTACTTCACAATCTCATATACGTTCTCGTCGGTATGTTCATATTGGTATTTTGCCGAATCGAACCCACCGATACTTTGATCATATACAAGTGAAGTGTCCACCTCAAAATCGT
>CAYVUJ010000248.1:0-2922 GCA_964454825.1 uncultured Lachnospiraceae bacterium
CTCGGCGGCGATCTCATCATTGCCCGCCATGCCGTTTGCAAGCACGGTGACCATGTCGTTCGTAGAGGTGTCTCCGTCGATCGAAACCATATTAAACGAGGATTTCACATCCGTGTCGAGCGCTTTCTTCAGCATCTCGGATGAAATTGCCACGTCGGTGGTTATGAACACGAGCATCGTGGCAAGATTCGGATGGATCATGCCGCTTCCCTTTGCGATGCCTCCCATGCGGCAGACCTTGCCGCCGATCTCAAACTCAACGGAAACCTCCTTCTTTACGGTATCCGTTGTCATGATGCCCTCTGCGGCAGCGTCACAGCCGTCCTCCGAGAGCGCCGCGCAAAGAGCGGGAATTCCGTTGGCGATCGGCTCGATGTCGAGCGGCTGACCGATAACGCCGGTGGAAGCGACCACAACGTCGTTTGCCTTAATACCGAGCTCGGCGGCAAGAAGCTCGCCCATCTTCTCGGCGACCTCTACGCCGTTTGCGTTGCAGGTATTGGCATTTCCGCTGTTGCATATAATTGCCTGCGCCTTTCCGTCGGCAATATGAGCCTTTGTCACCTCAAGCGTTGCACCCTTGACGAGATTGGACGTATAAAGCGCCGCGCAGGATGCGACCTTTTCGCTGTATATGAGGGCGATATCCCTCTTTGTCCGGGATTTGCGTATTCCGCAGTGGATTCCGGATGCGGTAAATCCCTTCGCGGCGCACACGCCGCCTTCAATCAGTTTCACCATTATATGTAACCCTTTCAAAAATCCTATGTACTATATTATAACGCCAATGCCGTCGTCTCGTCAAGTCCGAGAACGATATTCATGTTCTGAACAGCGGCACCAGACGCGCCTTTGCCGAGGTTGTCAAAACGCACGACCGGAAGCAGACGCTCATCATTCCCGTGCACCGTGATCTCCATTATATCACGTCCGCTGAACGTTCCGGCGGAGAGGAAACCTACCTCCGATGAGTCCGGCACGACACGGATCATTCCGTCCTTATAATATTCCGTATAAAGCTCGGTCAGCGACTGCACCGTCATCGGAGCCTTCAGATACTCCGGAAAGATCGGCACCGTGACCTCCATTCCGGAGTAAAACGGCGCGACGATCGGCATGAATGCGGGCTCGCGCCGCAGGGCGCAGACCTTGACCATCTCGGGAATGTGCTTGTGGCTCTGAGAAAGCCCGTACTGTCTCGGTGCGTCGAGCAATGCGTCGCGTTCGTCCGCCTCATATTCGGCGATCATCTTTTTGCCGCCTCCGGAGTATCCGGTGAGGGATGTACAGCAAAGCGGCGCGTCGGGCGAGAGAATGCCCTGCTCCACGAGCGGCGCGACAAGCGCGATAAACCCGCTGGCGTGACATCCGGGATTCGCGATGCGCTTCGACGACGCGATCTTCTCACGGTATCCCGTAAGCTCCGGGAAGCCGTACGCCCAATCCCCGTCGCATCTGTGAGCGGTGGAGGTGTCGATGATGACCGTGCTGTCATTCTCCACGAGCGATACGGCCTCGATCGCCGCCGCGTCCGGCAGACACAGAAAGGCAATATCCGAGTTATTGAGCGCCTCTCTTCGGGCATTTGTATCCTTTCGGAGCTCGTCGGAAAGGAGCACAAGCTCAATATCGGCGCGATCCGACAATCTTTCGTATATTCTCAGCCCGGTCGTTCCGGCACTGCCGTCGATAAATACCTTCTTCATCCTTTTCCCTCCAAGTAAGGAAAACCGTCCCGCGTTCGTTCGGGACGGCTTCCATGTCTCACATTTAAGAACGTATACTTAAATTAAACCCTTACGAATGTTTATGCAATGATTATACACTAATTTCCCGCATTTGTCAAGGCTTTAATGAAAAAATATGCAAATATTCACGAATATATTCACGAATCAGACGTCATCTTCTCCTGCTTGACCTTATGATCGATCACGTGTCTCGAAGCAAGCTCATTATGAATATCGTCGATGGAGATACCGGCCTCGACCATGAGCACCATCACATGATACGCAAGGTCCGCAATTTCGTACACGGTTTCCTTCTTATCCTGATCCTTTGCGGCGATGATGACCTCGGTGGATTCCTCGCCGACCTTCTTGAGGATCTTATCAAGCCCCTTTTCGAAAAGGTATGTCGTGTAGGAGCCCTCCTTTTTCTCGGTCTTTCTGCCCTCCAGCATCTTCATAAGCATCTGAAGCGAGAAATCATGGCGCTCATCGCTTTCCCAGACAGGATTTTCAAAGCAGGACTCGGTCCCGAGATGGCACGCCGGTCCATCGGGCACGACGGATACCACAAGGGCGTCCTTGTCGCAGTCCGCAGTTATCGACACAATATGCTGATAATTCCCGCTTGTTTCGCCCTTGAGCCACAGCTCGTTTCTCGAACGGCTCCAAAAGCATGTAAGCCCCTTCTCCATCGAAATCTGAAGGCTCTCTCTGTTCATGTATGCAAGTGTCAGCACACGCTTCGACACGCTGTCGACAACAACGGCGGGAATGAGCCCGCGGTCGTCAAATTTCAGTTCGTCTATGTTTACCACAATAACCTCCGTCCGCCGCAGACCGGCGAAAAATGTATTTTTATTCATTATCTGACCGTGAAGATGTATCCCCCGTCACTGACGCAAAGTCCTCACGCGTATCTGCACACGCTCACGCAAGCGTTCTCATCGGAATACCGTGACGCTTAAGTTGTGCCTTCAGGTCCTTTATACCGACCTCGCCGAAGTGGAATATCGACGCCGCAAGTCCCGCGTCGACTCCCGGCAGTGACTCAAAAAGCGTCACAAAATCCTCGATACAGCCGGCCCCGCCGGAGGCTATGACCGGCACGCTGACCGCATCGCAGACAACGGCGAGCATCTCGAGGTCAAAGCCGTTTTTGACGCCGTCGGTATCGATGGAGTTGACCACGATCTCC
>CAYVUJ010000249.1:0-2895 GCA_964454825.1 uncultured Lachnospiraceae bacterium
CCCGAACGGTCCGAAGGTCATCGAGTACAACTGCCGGTTCGGCGATCCGGAGACACAGGTCGTGCTCCCGCTTCTTGAAAGCGATCTGCTGACCGTGATGCAGGCGACAACAAACGGCACTCTCGCCGAGTGTGAGGTCAGCTTTGCCGACAAGCATGCCGCGTGCGTGATCATGGCAAGCAAAGGCTACCCCTCGTCGTACGAAAAGGGCTATGAGATCACGGTTCCGGATGATCTCTGGGACAATGTTTATGTTGCCGGAGCGAAGCTCGATGACGCCGGACTCGTCACATCCGGCGGACGTGTGCTCGGCGTGACACAGATTGCCGACACACTCGCAGACGCGATCGAAGCGTCGTATAAGAGTGTAGAGAAGATACATTTTGACAATGCGTATTACCGCCGCGATATAGGAGCCAGAGCGCTTGCGGCAGGGGAGGACTGATTTGGTTTACAGAGTTTTCGTAGAAAAGAAAAAGGAGCTTGCACTCGAGGCACATTCTCTCTTAAATGACGCAAGAGAGCTTCTCGGAATAGATTCGCTGACCGATCTGCGGCTGTTCAACCGCTACGATGTTGAAAACATATCCGAAGAACTCTTTCAGCGCGCGGTCGGCACGGTGTTCTCCGAGCCTCAGCTCGATATTGTCAGCTATGAGCTCGACGATGACGATTCTGCCGTATTCGCGGTCGAATACCTGCCCGGACAGTTTGACCAGCGCGCCGACAGCGCCGCTCAGTGTATACAGATCATCTCCCAGCAGGACAGACCCATCATCCGCACCGCGAAGGTCTACAAGCTGTACGGCGATCTGACCGAGGCACAGCTCGCCGAATTCAAGAAATACGTCATCAACCCCGTGGATTCGCGTGAGATCAGCATGGATAAGCCGCAGACACTCGCGACCGAATACGATATCCCCACCGAGGTGAAAACGCTCGACGGTTTTATCGAACTTGATCGCAGCGGCCTTGCCGATTTCATTTCCGAAAACGGACTTGCAATGGATATCGATGATATCACCATGTGTCAGGAGTATTTCAGAAGCGAAAGGCGTGATCCCACGATAACAGAGATCAAAATGATCGACACCTATTGGTCCGATCATTGTCGCCATACGACATTTCTCACCGTCATTGACGACGTCAGCTTCGAGGACAAGCTTCTTTCGGACGCGTACGGCTACTATCTGAAAATTCGCGAAGAGCTCGGGGTAAAAAAGCCGATTTGTCTCATGGACCTTGCGACCGTTGCAGTGAAATACCTGAAGAAAAACGGCAAGCTCGACCGTCTCGACGAATCCGAGGAGATCAACGCCTGCACCGTGAAGATCGACGTCACCGTGGACGGGAACACCGAGCCGTGGCTCCTTCTCTTCAAGAACGAGACGCACAACCACCCGACAGAGATCGAGCCCTTCGGCGGCGCATCAACCTGCATCGGCGGTGCAATCCGTGATCCTCTCTCAGGCCGCTCCTATGTCTACGGAGCGATGCGCCTGACCGGAGGCGCAGACCCGACCGTCGCGGTTTCTGAGACAATTCCGGGAAAGCTTCCCCAGCGCAAGATCGTCACTGAGGCGGCGGCAGGCTATTCCTCTTACGGAAACCAAATCGGCCTTGCCACCGGCATCGTCGACGAGCTCTATCACCCCGGATATGCCGCCAAGCACATGGAGATCGGCGCAGTGATAGCCGCCGCTCCCGCGAGAAATGTCCGCAGAGAACGCCCCGAGGCGGGAGATGTGGTCATCCTCATCGGCGGTATGACCGGGCGTGACGGCATCGGCGGCGCAACCGGTTCTTCGAAAGCCCACAATGCCCACAGCGTTGAGACATGCGGCGCAGAGGTTCAGAAAGGCAACGCGCCGGAGGAAAGAAAGCTCCAGCGTCTTTTCCGCGATCCGACAGCGTCCAGAATGATCAAGCGCTGTAACGATTTCGGTGCAGGCGGCGTTTCCGTCGCGATCGGTGAGCTCGCGGACGGACTCGACATCGACCTCAATGCCGTTCCCAAAAAATACGAGGGGCTTGACGGCACCGAGCTTGCGATCTCCGAATCTCAGGAGAGAATGGCGGTCGTGGTCGCCGCGGAAGATGTCGACAGCTTCCTTGAGCTCGCGCACAGAGAAAACCTCAGCGCAACTCCGGTTGCAACGGTGAAGGACGAGGCCCGCCTGACAATGACGTGGAACTCAAAGAAGATCGTCGATGTCAGCAGGGAATTTCTCAACTCCAACGGCGCCGAGAAGCATATCAAAATCGCACCGGCGGCCGCATCGCTCGCAACAAAGCGCGTCGAAGGCTCCTTTGCGGACAACCTGAAACGCATCGCGGCCGATCTTAACGTCTGCTCGAAGCGCGGTCTTTCCGAGCGCTTTGACTCAACGATCGGCGCGGGAAGTGTTCTGATGCCTTTCGGAGGGAAGCATCAGCTTACACCGATACAGGCGATGGTCCACAAAATATCCTCCGAAAAAGGGCAGACTGATGACTGCTCGCTCATGTCCTGGGGATACAATCCGTATATCACTGAGGAGAGCCCGTACCACGGCGCGTACCTTGCGGTCGTGGAGTCCGTATGTAAGCTAATTGCAACCGGAGCATCGTTCGCGGACACCTATCTCACATTCCAGGAGTATTTTGAAAAGCCCGGAAACGACCCGAAACGCTGGGGCAAGCCGCTTGCCGCGCTTCTCGGCGCGTTCAAGGCTCAGATCGCCCTCGGCATAGGCTCGATCGGAGGCAAGGACTCCATGTCCGGCTCCTTCGAGAAGCTCGATGTGCCGCCGACGCTCGTGTCGTTCGCTGTCACAACGGATACCGTTGATAACATCGTGTCGCCGGAGTTCAAGAGCGCGGGCAACAGAGTTGTTATGTTACGTCCTCAGTACG
>CAYVUJ010000250.1:0-2888 GCA_964454825.1 uncultured Lachnospiraceae bacterium
CGCAACAGTGACATTCGGACCGAACATGGTACAATCGCCGACATAAATGTGGGTATCGTCGACCATGGTCAGGTTGAAATTCGCGTAAATATTATCACCGAAATGTACATGCTTTCCGCCCAAATTTGCATGAAACGGCGGTTCAATATAGCAGTTTTCGCCGATCTCGGCAAACATCTCCTTCAGCATTTTCTGTCGCTTCTCCTGCTCTGAGGGACGCGTCGCGTTGAAGTCATAAAGCCGCTCAAGGCATTTGACCTGCTCTGCAAGAATCTCTTCATCACTGCACAGATAAAGCTCCGTCGTATGCATTTTGTCCTTCATTCTCATAATTTCTGTCTCCTTAATTATAAGATCGCTGGATGTGATCTTCCGGCTCACTTCCACGGGCGCTCTTTCCCAAGCCAGCCCTTTTCTTTCCAATACTCTCCGTCGGCGGCGTTCCATGAGTTTTTCTGCATCATACGCATAACGGTAAAAAACGCTTTTGTTTTCAGCGAAGGTCTTACCCTGCAATGCTTTATTTTATCTGCGATTCGCGCCGCCATGCGCTCGGCTTTTTCCCTTTTTTCAGGCTTTATTGTGTCCCACGAGGTTGCCTGAACCCCCATTCCGAGCTTATAGGTTTTTGCCACTCCCCAGAAAAATGTGCTGTCAGCCATATCCCGAAGCGTGCTTCTTGTTCCACCTCCCGCGGCGGTGGCAATACACACGGCCTGCTTGCAAAACATACTCTCCTCCGGACGGTGCACCATCCAACGATAGCCATAGTGATCGAGGAACGCCTTCATTGCTCCTGTGGCATGATACACATAGACCGGACTTGCAAGGATGATGACATCCGCCTCGTCGATCGCGGCTGTGATATGCTTCAGTCTGTCATAATGCGGACAGCAAGTCTCGGATCTGACAAAGCACGTGGTACATCCGGTACAAAAATCACCGAAATCGCGCGGCAGGAAGAATTCCTTCACCTCGCCGTCGAGCCTCGCGGCCACAAGACGGGCAATATGGCAGGTAGAGCCCTCGTGGCTTTGTCCGTGTATTATGACGCAGTTCATTTTCAGTCTCCTCCGGTCATGGCGTTATTTTGCCCATTCTGTTCCGATCACACATATTTTATCACACTTCCCCATTCAATGCAACAACAAAAATAGGCACCGTCGTCGAAAAAACGTCGGTGCCAAAGGTGCGGTTCAAGGCGTCAGCCGTGAATTGTGCGGTATTGCCTCAAAACATGATATCACCTGTGAGCTGAGCCAGTGTATTTTCTCCCCAGCTGTAATTTGTGAGATAGCTCCCCTTGAAAAGCTGAGAGTACTCCTCTGCGCCGGAAAGATAATTGTACAGATCGCAGTTGACCCTCTCCATAACAATGCGGCGCTTGCCGTCGACGCTCTCCATCGCGTCTGCTATGCCGTATTCCTCAAGGGTATTTTTCAGTCTGAGCGCCACCTTTCTGTATCTTGCGAGGGTAAGGGGGTTCACCGACTCATCCTCCCAAAGAAAGCTGATCGCCTCCTCGGAGGAAACAAAGCCCCCGCGGCGGTCCACAAGGATCGCAAAAAGCTCCTTGGCTTTTTTATTGCGGAAGGCAATCGGTCTTTCGTCGACAAACACGTCAAAATACCCGAACGTACGGATCGTGACCGAGGGCGCTTCACCATGCCTGCCGTCGGTGTGCGTATCCCCTTCAACATTGTAGAGCATCACATACCTCGGAAGAGACGGATCAAGCGACTTCTCCGAGCAGACCGCCTTAATGTGCCGCGTGGTCTCGGATTCGAGGTCAAAGTATGTAAACTCCGCCTCGCCGGTCCGAAGCAGTCTTTCGAAATCCTCATATGACGCGTCGCTGCGAGAGACGAACTCCCTGATGGGCGTACGGTTCTTCATCGAATACAGCCACTCTTCCCTTGCGTAGCCGAAGAATTCACAGACATTGTCGCTGGCGTAAAGCGGGGTCACAAACTGATCTCTCACCTCAAACGCGGCGATCCCGTCTGTGAAGTGCGTGATAAGACCACGCATATTCTCCTTCAGATAATCGTATGCCGCCCGGAGTGAGTCTGCGGACGCGCTGTCCGGCACGCGCCGGCAGCAATAGAGACTTACGTGGCTGCCGGTTTTCAGAAAAATTCCGCTGTAAATTTTCTTCTCACCGTTCGAGGCATACGCCCTGTAGGTTATCTGCGGGGGCTTGTTTTCCTCGCCGTAGAGCTTTTTCTGCCGGAAATCGCGAAAGAACGCGCGCACTCTGTCGATATCATCGGGAACGACCCGCGCGGTGATCCATTTTTCGGTCGCCTCCTCCATGCGCATGGGGATATTCTCGATATTTCTGAATATCGGCGAGTTATCGCTGTACAGGCAGTTTACGGTATCATTTTTCAGATCGTACTCTAATATCTTATCGTATATTTCCGAAAGCGCATCGATATAACGCTTGGTTTCGAGCGCGTCTCTTTCTTTGCGCCGCTCAGTCACATCCATGCAGACGCTCTGAAATTCCTCGACGCCTTCCGCGTTCGTGCACTTCGTGACCCAGCCAAGGAGGTTGGCTCGGCTTCCGTCACAGCGCAGGGCCGTCATCTCACCTATCACGGGAGCAGATGACGAGGAAACACGGTTCAGATACTCGGCAAATCTGCCGCGATCCTCCATCGGGATCATAAGGAAGATGTTTTCCCTGAACATGTCAAGGTAATCGATCTCTCCGTCTCCCACCTCCGGAAAACGCAGAAATTCCTTCATTTTTTCATTGATATAAGTGATCTTCGGCTGCTTTTCGCAGGTATATCTGATAAATCCGCAGGGGACGGTGGTGTTCAGAAAATCGATATCGTCGACTCGCCTCATCAGATCGGTGATATCCGAAAGCACGCTGT
>CAYVUJ010000251.1:0-2867 GCA_964454825.1 uncultured Lachnospiraceae bacterium
TTATTATTATGCCACAATTCCCCACACTGCGGCGATGACGAGTGCCGGCAGGAAATTCGCCACGCGCACCTTCTTCCCGAACACGAGGTTGATACCGATCCCGAATATAAGGATCGATCCCACAAGCGAGATGTTCGCAAGCGCGGCGTCGTTCAGCAGAGGCTGAATGAGGCTTGCCGTGACGGTGAAGAAGCCCTGAATGGCGATCACCGGGATGACCGAGAAGATGCATCCCTTGCCGTAGGATGAAGTCATTGCAAGGATCATGACGCCGTCGAGGACGCTTTTGGCGGCGAGGATGGAGATGTCGCCGAAGAGCGCGTCGTTCATGGCTCCGATGATCGCCATAGCGCCGACGCTGACGGTGACGGATGCAGACACAAAGCCGGAGACGAAGGAGTTGTCTCCCGAACTGCCGCTCTTTGCTTTGAGCCATTCGCCGAAGCGTTCGGTAGCCTGCTCGATGCCGATCAACTCGCCGACAAGACCTCCCGCGCACATAGACACTATGATCATGAGGGTGCCGCCGGCGCTGAGCGCGCCGTCCTTGACGGTGAGCATCTTTTCGAACACGCCTCCCGCGCCGATGAAAATGACGGACAACCCGCAGGCGGCTATCATGATGTCGCGCAGACGTTTGCCGATAAGCTTGCCGAAGAGCATGCCGAGTATGCCGCCCGCAAGTATGGCGGCTGTGTTGATGAGTGTTCCCAAGCCGGGCATGGTATTTCCTTTCGTGGTTGTGTGTAGGATTTGCCGGGGGAGAGCCTGCAAGCTCGCGTTCCGGGCCGGAGCGTGTTCGTACCATCCGAGAGAGCGGATTTTTTGTCGGACAAAGCGCAAAATCGCCGCACGCCTTACGAAATGCAAGATTTTACAGCATAGTACGGCCAAAATTAGCCGAAAACCACCTTCGGACGGTAGTTTGAATACGCAAAAGGCCCTGCCCCGCAGTTTTTCAGCTCGCTCTGCCCTCACCCCACCGTATCTGCGGGGGTTGTCGGGAGCGAGCCTTCGGGTGAGCCGGACATATCCGGCTCGTCGCCGACTCCGTTGTCGGACTCGACACGGACGATCAGCCCCTTCTCGAATACGCCCTCGTAGACTCTGCCGGTCGGCCAGGTGTATTTTCCCCTGCCCTCCGGTGCGTTGTCCGCAAACTCGCCTTCGTACACCTGCCCGTTCGCCCAGCTCATCACGCCGCGACCCGAGCAAACGTCGTCCTTATATTCGCCCTCGTATTTATCTCCGTTCGCCCACGTATACACGCCGTGCCCGGACTTCTTTTCCTTGTCATATGTGCCGACATATGTGTCGAACGCGTTCAGATCCCCGTTCACGCACGATTTCATCGTACCCTCGCCCTGGCGCAGTCCGTCGACGAAATTGCCGTCGTACACGCTGCCGTTGTGGTACGTATATACGCCGTGGCCTTCCTTCTTCGAGTTCTTGAACTCGCCCTCGTAGACGTCGCCGTTATTGAAGCTGTACTTCCCGCTTCCGTTCATGAGGTCGCCGTCCCACTGTCCCTCGTAGACGTCACCGTTGCCGTAATCCATCCGTCCCTGCCCGGATTTGAGCAGGCCCTTCATATCGCCGGAATAGCTCGAGCCGTCCGAGTATGTGACGGTATTCGAATCGCGGTCCACCGTGGCGATCATGCCGATCGAGTACACGATCTTTCCGCGCAGCGGCGTGCCATCGACCGTGTCGACCCAGCCGAAAAACTTGACATGTTTGCCGTCAGCTGTCTCAAGTGAGACATATCTCAGGCCAATGACGTATGCGATCATGACGATGCTGAAGATCACGACGGCGGCGCATATGACGGACGTAACGACTATCGTGCGGAAAGAGCGGCGCTTGCGCCTTTTTGCTCTCAGACGATTTTTCTTGTTTGCCATTGTAAGCTCCTTTCGGAAATGTAGGCGATATTCATGCGGCTATGCGGCTATGCGGGGGCTACCGCCCCCTGCCCCCCGTTTTACGCGGGGGCGCTGCCCCCACACCCCCGCCGGGCGCTGCCCGGAACCCGCCGGGGGACATTGTCCCCCGGACCCCCAACTAATGGGGAAGGTTGGGGAAAGTGCGTCAAGGGGCGTTGCCCCCTGTCATCCTCACCCCTTAAAGCTTGACACAACGTTGGAGATAAGGGACGGGAGGAAGAAATGGAGTACGGCGAAGATGGCGGTGAGGATCACGAGCCCGACAGCGAGCGCGGCGACCGACGGCCGCGGGAAGCGCTCTGTGGCCTGATACTCCTTGTCCTTCGGGAGGTAGAACCGCGCCTTCGACATGTCGAGGCGTGGCTTCGCGTACGGATCTTTCCTGCTATGCGCGCCGCGCCGGGAGAGTGTTGCCTCATCCTCGTTCGCGCAGAAAAAGAGCTTTCCGTACAGCGTACCGCACAGCGAACGCCGCGCGCCGCCCGTCAGCTCAAGCTCGACGGCCGTTTTTGCGTTCTCCGGGGACGTCGCGCCGCTGTCGATCAGCGTGCGCACCGCCTTGCCCGAACGAAAGCGCGATACTGTCGTCCCGATCGCCGCCGCCGCGATGCCTGCGTACAGGCCCCACACGACGACAGGATATGTCACCTGCGGAAAAAGCATATTTTCACCTCCTATAATTGATGCGGGGGCTGCCGCCCCCGAGCCCCTGCCCTGGCGCTACCCGGAACCCGCCAGAGGGCCATTGTTCTCGCTGCGGCTCGGTCACGCCGCTCCCTGCGGTCGCTACCCTCTGGACTCCCGGCAAAGGGGAAATATAAGTTTTTGCGCTGAAATAAGAATTTGCACAAACCTCTAAGCTAAACTCCAAAGTCTGTGATTTCCCCTGTTCAAAAGTTTTTGAAGGGGGGGCGCGGGGGG
>CAYVUJ010000252.1:0-2866 GCA_964454825.1 uncultured Lachnospiraceae bacterium
AGAGTCCCCACGCCATCCCTCCCAATGGCAACGCCGCCCTCCAACCCTATGAGCTTAACAGAATGATAATGCTCTATCTCTCCGCCCAATACCAGTGTCAGCGCCAACGTTGCTATTGCAACGGCAGCCACTGCATGCTGCATATTGTCATTGCAATTTTAATATACCCCCAGTCGTAAATATTTGTCAACGAGATTACTTGAACAAGCTTCGCATCAAGTAACAGTTCAGCCCTCGCATTCATCGCCGTTTATTTTTTTATTTCATGTGAGGGCGTTCCGTTCATGGAATGATTTGCAAACAGTTCTTTCGTCACATCATAAACTTCCCCGGGGCTGCGGTATTCATCCGCCACGCCTTTATTATTCTGACAGCGTACACGATCAAGATAGCCATATATGGCCGCTGCATTCCCTTCCTCTGTAAGCCGGAAAGTCCGGGAGCCGCTCAGGACTTTTGCACACGCCTTTGGGAAATCGCCTGTGAACTTTTGAAACAGCGTAATATGATAGCCTGACAAAAATACTAATCCAAAAATCCCAGCTGTTCCAGAGCGTGATAAAGCCCGTCACGACTGGCTGGTTTCGTCACAAAGGTTGCGCAGGCCAAAAGCTCCTTCGAGTCCGCATTGCCCATAACCACGCTGTTTTTCAGGTATTGCAGCATGGTAAGGTCATTGTTACTGTCACCAAAACCATAAGCATCCTCCAGGAAAAGCCCATAATAATCCAACACAAACTGTAATCCTGTGGCCTTGGAATATCCATGGGGAACAAACTCCCGGAAACAGCCGCCTCTGTCGATACAGGTAAAATAACGGTCACTGACCTTTCTGAATGTTTCCAGCTGCTCCGGTTCATGAAACCAGAGCACAAACTTGTCCGCAACGAAATCTGGATCTTCCGGAGCAATGCTCAGATCATAACCCATTTCCACAAAGCAATCATACTGGCGGATGGCCCCTGCACTCTGCAGCGGCCTGGTCAGATCGTATGCCACTCCCATCCGCGATTCAAACAGTATCTCAACTCCGGTGAGCCTGGCCTGGGCCAGTACTTCTTCCTTCACCAGCCTGGGCATGGGCACATACAGAAGCTCCTGTCCGCCGCAATAGATGTTGAGCCCACAACCGCACACATAACCGTCAAAGCCAATCTCACGAAACCTTACCTCCACGTTCTGGAAGCAGCGTCCCGTGTTAATAACCATCAGGTGTCCTTTTTCCCTGGCCCTGTGGATCCCTTCCACCGCACTCGCCGGTATGGAGCCGTCTATTTCAGATGTAAGCGTTCCATCTATATCAAAAAAAGCAATCTTCCTTTTCATCCCGCCTCCATGACAGATTTCCTTCTTCTCTACCTAAAAGCAATCTCATCTGCCTTGGCAGCATTTAATAATGATTCAAAAGAAGTATATTTTGTTCCAACAAAGAAACACGTCTCTTTGCTTCCCAGCTTAATCTTATTTGGCAATTCGACAGGAGCGCCGTCAAAATAACATACCTTGCAATTTTTTTCCTGATCGTATACTATTTCTTTAATTTTGGCGTAATGAGTGATTGCTGAAACAGGCGCTCCTCGATATACCGCAATATACTTTAAACCGGGTTCCCTGGTCTCACTGATCCGGCATGGGTACCAGCACGCAGATTCCTTCTGACCCATGAAAGTTTCCTCAAACCCCTTGCCTGAAGAAGAAAAAATTACTGTATCACATTTTTCCAGCCTTGCTTCCTCCAACAGTGCACTAACACTGATTCCGTGTTCATCATGCAGAAAATCTTCCGATTCATCCAGAAACTTATCAATTGCTTCCTCAATCAATGTATTTCTTGAAAAGCTCTTTGAATCGCTAATTGAAGAAAACAGTTTCCCTATCATATCAATTCTTTCAATTTTGGACTCATCTAAATACAGCGCGACCTGCTTCTTAGCTGTTTTGCTGTTTTTAAGAAGATTTTCAAAATAGTTATCATTCTTTGCCATAATAATTCCCTCCTTTTTTATAATAACATGGTATCATTTTTCATTTCAAATGTCAATATGTGTTTTAATATTTAATAAAATATCTAATATAATATTTATTTAAATATGCTTATTCAGTTCGCTTCATAATACTATTCTCAATATAAAACCTCTACTCATCTCAAGTGTGCAAAAGAGCGGACATTTTTATATGAATATAAATAATCCCTGAAACATACATTTCAAAAATTGGTATTTTCTTTTGATATTGTATTTGATTATCTCTTTGAGAACTGAAATTAACGTTTTGGTAACCGCTCCGCGCCGTAAAATCAATATTCTTTTGTCAATCTGATGCTTGCTTTGTACTTACCCCGCCGTACATCGACCCACCCGGCCTCTATTCCTTTGCCCCATCGTAGATGTCGATGGTCGCAGGCGTGTCCGACAAGGTCATAAAAAAAATTGTCGGTCACAAAGGGCAGAGTGTGACAGAGGTTGTATATACCTATTTCGAGATCGAGGAATTACTGGACGCAATCAACCGCATACAGTAAAAAGGCAGGTCAATCCCTGCCTCTTGTTTCTTTCCCATATTGTCTCACAGCAACGCACACCGCCTCACAAGCGATTTCCCCCTTGAACCCTCTTCTCACTTATGGTATATTATAAGTATAAAAAACAACCGCCCACAAGGCGGGTTGACCAAATGAATAAAGATAGAAAAATCCACCCTTGCACTTGGTCAAAGTTTTGGGGTGGTTTTTCTGTTCGTGATATTTTCCCGGCACCTGCCACTTTTCCAACATGCGCCGCTGCTCCTCATCGAATCCCTGTTTTTTCTTCCCGAACCTGCTTTCTCCGGATGCAAGGTCATCACATACCAATGCAAAGAGATATTC
>CAYVUJ010000253.1:0-2860 GCA_964454825.1 uncultured Lachnospiraceae bacterium
ATCTTCTCAGAGGATGTGATGCATCTAACAGATATAATGTGTATGCAGTAGCAAGTGAGGTAAGGCCATGTGAAACCAACATGGCAATTCTACACTCTGTTGTATCACGCAAAACAGACAAATTTCCGGCTTGATAGATTTTATATAGATTCTTCAAGCAATTTTTCACATCAGAATTACAATATGTCTGGCGAATTATCTTTTTATATTCCCTATCATTCTGAAAAGCCTGCTTTATAAAACGATTAATATACCCATAATACTTTCTATTGATCTGAATAAATCCAATATCATATTTCTCATAGTCAGATAACTTGTTTATAAGAAACGAGCGACAACACATTATATCTGTCAAGAAAGAACGCCTATACTTACTAAACAGTCCTTCCGAAACCATATAATATTTATACAGTATATCGTCGATACCTACCATTCTTTCTGCTACCAACATATAAGAAACATTGAATATTAAATCTTCTCCGAAGGACATGTCCGACGGAATACGTAGTTCGTGTTCTTTAATGACATCCAATCGGTATAGCTTATTCCACAATTGGAAGAATCCTGTAGTGTCACATCGCACAATACTGGGTAAAACTATTTGTTCAATCTGCGGTCTGCTTAGAAGTTCATTTGGTTCAAGATTATGGTAACAATCTAATGATGAATCACCTGTCAACTGAACATAATTACATAGTACCAAATCAGCATCATTATTCTCAGAAGTACTTACCAGCTTTTCAAACATTTGTGGCAAAATCTCATCATCACTGTCAATAAAGGATATATATTTCCCTGTAGCACATGCAATTCCGGAGTTGCGGGCATTGGCCGGACCGCTGTTAGCCTGATGAATAACTTTTATCCTTAAATCCTTCTCAGCATATTCATCACATATTACGCCACTGTTGTCAGGGCTACCATCATCGACAAGAATAAGTTCAAAGTCGGCGAAGGTTTGCGCAAGAATACTGTCAATACACCGTCGAAGACTTTGCTCGACCTTATACACAGGAACTATTATGCTAATTAGGCAAGTCTCATTATTCATAAAATAATCCTTCTATTTGTCCTATGATTCGCTCCTCATCAAAGAAATCCCTGCGCTCCGCGGTCATTTCTTTAAAGTGCTGATATAATTCCTTGTTGGTGATTATTTCCCTTAGACCATCAATAAGACTTTCAGTAGAATTCTCAACGATCATTCCATATTTTCCATCATCCAGTATTTCTACAGGTCCTGTGCATCTGGTACTAAGGACAGGGATCCCCAAAACCAACGCTTCTGCAACAGTGAGATTGTACCCTTCAAAATAGGACGCACATACAAGCAAATCAGATTGCGCAATATAAGGATATGGATTCATCTGGTTGCCAGTCATGCAAACAAAACCATCTGCGTTTTGTTCTTGTATATATGTCCGTAGCATCTCCTCATCACTGCCGCCGCCAACAAGAGCCACCCCGATATCCAAACCTTCTACCTGTAGCTTTGTCACAGCGTCAATAAGACGCTTCTGCCCTTTTGCGCTATCAAGTAACCGACCAACCAAAACAATATTAAAGTTGTGATGAGGTATTACAATACCCGGTTTTTCCTTTGACTTCGTCAAAATCTGCTCAATCGGCAGCAGATTATAGATTGTTACGAGATTACCTGTATCCCCAATCGTCTGCATAAAACCTTCAAGTGCATGCTTGGACACACAAACAACATTGTCAAATCGACTATATGCCTCAAAGACCTCCCACATATTTTTGAACTGATTCATATATCCAGTGGCCTTAGTGAAGTCGCTGTGCACCCATGCTATTTTTTTTGAGGAAACGCAACCTGATACAATCTTGATTGACATCCCTCGGAAGAAACCTATCTCCAAATCGTATTCTTCATCACCGATATAGTATTTATGTAATTTCTGTGCGGTGGCTCTTTTTTCCCACATTCCATCATCATAAAACTTATAGCGAACATATGGTATACGAGACATAATCGGGTGTGATTTGGGCGGTTTTATGATTAACTTTACTTTCTCATCAAGCTCCGATGAAAGAGTTGAGCCCTTCTCATATATCATAACTGTCACATCATGACCTCTCCTAGAAAGCGTATTCGCAAGTGTAACTTGTACTCGCTCCAAACCACCAATTGTTAATGAGGGAAGGATAAACAATATTTTTTTCATATTATTCTACAATAAGGCATTTCTATGTGCTTTCGCCTTTCACAAATATCAATATTACCTTTTACTATTTTTTAAAACTCGTTTTATTATATATTTGATTTTCTTAATCAATTTATTTGCTTCTACATGAATAATCAAACTATTTACTTTTTTCTCTGAAAATAGATGCCAAAATCTATTATAGCCTTCAGGTATAAAACTAATATTATCGATCTCTGTTACAATAAAATCCTGTTTAAATATCGACTTTATAAACGCTTTTTTTTGTTTGAAAGTCAAAGAGTCCAATGGATTCCACGCTAAATACACGGCTGATTCCATCGAGAAAACAAAAGAATTTTGATATTTTTGCTTAGTGTAATCATCGTATAATCTGAAAGTCCTCAGCAGTTCTTTTAAGGTTTTATAATACATTAATGTAGTTGTCTCAAAATACGATGTGTGATACTTCTTATTTTTTCCTTTTTCATCAAATGTAACTACCTGCAATTTTCCCTCTATCATAATTTTTGTTTCAGTTTTAAATGGATGACTATGAGGTCTTACATATGTCCCTTGTGGGTACACATTTATCATCTCATGTACATGTTCCCTTATATCATTATGAAGGCACATTGTACATTTTCCAGTTTTGTTTTTTTTTGCCAGATTTTTCAAATTGGATATGTATTCCC
>CAYVUJ010000254.1:0-2850 GCA_964454825.1 uncultured Lachnospiraceae bacterium
GTACGGCATCCCGGAATTCCGTCTGCCGAAGGAGATCGTGCGCCGTGAGATCGATGGTCTGCGCGCACTCGGTGTAGACGTTGAGTGCAACACCGTGGTCGGCAAGACAGTAACCATCGACGAGCTGGAGGCGGCCGGCTTCGAGGCGATCTTCATCGGCTCGGGCGCAGGACTGCCGAGGTTTATGAACATTCCGGGTGAAAATCTGCCGGGCGTATATTCCGCGAACGAGTTTTTGACCCGAGTCAACCTTATGAAAGCGTATCTGCCGGAATCGGACACTCCGATCAACGCACCCGGCCGCGTTGCAGTCGTAGGCGGCGGCAATGTGGCGATGGACGCGGCACGCTGTGCGCTTCGACTGGGCGCCGAGGAGGTGTCGATCGTCTACCGCCGGAGTGAGGAGGAGCTCCCCGCGCGCGCCGAGGAGGTCGAGCACGCAAAGGAGGAGGGCATCCGCTTCTGCCTGCTGACAAATCCGGTAGAGATCCTTGCAAACGAGGCGGGCACAGTCGGCGCGATCCGCTCGGTGAAGATGGAGCTGGGCGAGCCGGACGCGTCGGGCCGCCGCCGTCCCGAGGAGGTACCGGGGAGCGAGTTCGACATCCCGGTGGACACGGTGATAATGGCGATCGGCACGAGCCCGAACCCGCTGATCAAGAGCACCACCGAGGGGCTCGAGACGCAGAAATGGGGCGGCATCATCGCGGATGAATCCGGACGCACCAGCCGCATGCGCGTGTATGCGGGCGGCGACGCGGTGACAGGCGCGGCGACGGTGATCCTGGCTATGGGCGCAGGCAAGACCGCCGCCGAGGCGATCGCGAAGGATATATTGGGGGAAGAATAAATATGCGAGGGGGAACTTTTTTGAAAAAAAGTTCCCCCTCGCGCTCCCCTTCAAAAACTTTTGAGCAGGGGTTATAGCAAGACTTTGAGTTTTGCACAAACCAATTAATCGGGATCCCAAAGGGACTTGTCCCTTTGGCGGGGTGTGGGGCAGAGCCCCGCTGGGGTTTGGGGCAAAGCCCCAACCTCGCACGAGTCTGCGCGAAGAGCGAGAGCTCGAGCGCAACCCTTTTGTATCATACCCCCAAAGCCCGGCCCCCATCTTCGGGATTCCAAAGGGATTTACCCCTTTGGTGGAGCTGTGCAACGCCCAGCAGGGTTGAAGGACAACGCTTGAATGGCAACGACCCTCACGGGTTTGGTCTACGCCAACTCAAGCTTCGTCACAAGCTCGCTCGGCTGGGCGCAGAGCACCTTCGCCCCTGCCGCCTCGAGGACATCACGCCCGCGATATCCCCACAGCACGCCCACCGGAAGCATGCCGGCATTGCACGCGCTCTGCATGTCGATGTCGCTGTCTCCGACAAAGGCGCACTGCGCCGCCTCTACCCCAAGCTCGCAAAGGAGTCGGTCCATCGCGCGCGCATCGGGCTTTGTCGGCACGCCGGGCTCGTTGCCGTATACGCTTGAAAACACCCCGGGGAATGTGCTCTCTATAATGCGCCGGACGAACGGATGCTGTTTATTTGAGAGCACGCCGAGGGTGTAGCTTTCCGAAAGCTCGGCGAGCATCTCCGGCACACCATCGTACGGACGGCTGTACATCCCGCAGCACTCGGCGTAGCACTCGTTGTACTTCTCGAGGGCGGCGGTGACGATATCGTCATCGATGTCCTGCCATGAGCCCTCGGGCATGGACCGGGCGACAAACAGCCGCGCCCCCCGATTTATAAAGCGCGTCAGGTCGGCGCGCGTACGCTCCGGCCAGCTGAAGGATCGGAGCATTGCGTTCATCGCGCAGAGCAGATCGTCCATTGTATCGCAAAGCGTGCCGTCAAGATCGAAAATGATGGATTTTATCATAGAATAGACCTCACTAATATAAGAAAGAATATGCGCGGGGAACTTGCGAGTTCGCTGTGCGAACTCAGAAAAAAGTTCCCGCCGATCTGCGGATCGGCACCGCGCATACTCTTCAAAAACTTTTGAATGGGGAGAAGGTGGACTTTGAGGTTTGGCAAAAGATGCAAGAGGGGCAAAATAACCGGGCTATCCTCTTACAGGCTTTCTTACTTAATGATCTCGCCCCAGAGCTCGCCGGACGCACATGCGGCGTTCGCCTCGTCCGTGTCGATATGCATTGCGGGCGCGTACTTCGGGCTGACGCGGCACACCACGTCCCCGAAGATGAGACTGCGGCCGTCGGTGTCAACCTTCACGGAGACGATCTGCTTGTCCTCAACGCCGAACTTCTCCGCATCGGCGGGAGTAAGGTGGATGTGGCGCTTCGCCGCGATCACACCCTCGGCAATCTCCACCTCGCCGCAGGGACCGACGATCTTGCACGCGCCGCTTCCCGCGATATCGCCGCTTTCGCGCACGGGCGCCACAACGCCGATGGAGCGCGCGTCGGTCAAAGAGAGCTCGACCTGCGTCTCCGGACGCTCCGGACCGAGGATCGACGCCTTCAGGGAGGACTTCGCGCCGACGATGGTCACCTTCTCCTCGCAGGCGAACTGCCCGGGCTGGGAGAGGTCCTTTTTCTTTGTGAGCTCATGACCCTCACCGAAAAGGATCGCCAGATGCTCCTTCGTCACGTGGATGTGGCGGGCGGATGTTTCTATAAGTATCTTGTCAGACATTTTGTTTGACCTCCGATTTTGATTTTCGACTATATTATACCACTGCCGGCGCGCAAAGTAAAGGCATCGGAGGGATTTTTTTCGCGGGACACTGCACGGAGACAATTTTTTGGGCTGCCGCCATACACGGCATGAAGTTTGTTCTGCCCTGCCAATTTACGTGCCGTGTAGTGTATAATGGCGTAAACGCCATTATACC
>CAYVUJ010000255.1:0-2824 GCA_964454825.1 uncultured Lachnospiraceae bacterium
ACTGTCAGTAAAAAGAGGAAAAACAAAATTTTTCTTACCTTTCCGATACTTTAGTTCTTGTTTGGGGGGTGTTTCCCTGTGTTGTTTGAGCTTGCGGTCGTCCCCATTTATCAAAATCTGTTGACTTATCTTTAGCCAGTTTATTGTATTGTGTCTGATTAAACGGCGGTATCTCAACCATTTCGCCTTCTTTTAACGGTGGTGTTTTTTCATATTTCAAGGTTTCCATATTGATATAACTCTTTAGGCCCAGTGCTTGAGAAAGCGCTTTGTTATATTCTGTCAACACTTTTTGTTGTTGTGAGGTGCTGTTGTGGCTTAAGTTAGCCGAGGTACTGATCATCTTGGGATCATTACAATAGCTACTCATCGTCTCCCAAAAGCCATCCAAACCATCACCTTTAGATTTGGCTGAGCTGTTTATTACTTCTATTGCCTTTTTCTGATTTTCGGTTAACGGGCAGAGTTTACCGGTTTCAGCATCTTTATAAGCTGTGCGGTTAAGCTCAACAGCCTGACTGATATTTTTATAGGTTTGAAACATATTGTTGTATTGCTCGGGGGGCTGTATGTATCCTTTAGCAACTTCAATATTTTTGAGATTTGCGACGTTATTATCATGCAAATATTCCGTTAAATGATTTCCGCCGCGAATTTTTAAGTTTTTGAGGGATGGCATATCGTTATTTGTCATCCATACGTTGCCACAATTTGAAACATCCAAGTTTTCAACTTTTGGTAAAGAGCAATTGCTTAATTCAAATTTTGTCGCCGTCGGTCCTTTGTGTGATGTTGCGGGTGGCGTAATTTTCTCAACATTTGACATATCACTATTACGCACTATGAAAGACTGGCACTCTGAGGCGTCTATATGTTTCGGCCAACCGGATATTTGTGATCCTATTACATTTTGAGGCATAACCACGGTGTTAACTTGACTTAAATCTGTATTATTCATATTGACCTTTTGGGCCTTACTTAAATCCAAGTTATCCATTTTTGGGAGTTTGGTACCATCAAGGTACAGCTCAGAGGTTAATGGTTCGGGAAATTTTACTTTTACTTTGCTTAAATCAACACCGCGTAAATCAATATGTTTACAACCGGATAAATCAAGTTCGGTTACTTTGGATAAATCAGTTTGTTCTAGTATTACTTTATCATAAGCGCTTAGGTCAACTTTTCCTTTTAACTTACTGCCGGAAAGATTGATAATTGGATTTTCTTTCGGATTTGGTAAAATAACATGGTCTATTTTAGTAAAATCCATCATTTGTGTCGGCATATTCGGGTATCGGTTAAGATCAAGCTTTTTGATGTGGGAAAAGTCTTCATCTATTTTATCAAAGCGTTTACGCAAAAAGGTTCCATCGCCTTTTTTCTCACGATAACCTAAGGCGCCAACAATACCGCTATAATGATAATCGAGCTTAAATTGCTCTAGTCTATCTTTAATACGGGTAAAAAAACTCTTTTTTTCTTTTTTGGGCGTTCCCATTTCGGCGGTTTGTGAACGAGGCTTCGGTTTAGATGTTTCTCGCTTTGGTTTGGGTTGGGGTTTTATTTCCGGTAAGCCGCCCATTTGGTGCATAATTTCCCGCGTTTCATTTAATCCTTTTGCAAGGATATCTTGTTGCGTTATTTGCGTATCATTTGCCGGTTCTGATATGCTTTTTTTCATATAATTTGAAAGCTCTTTTTCGTATTCATGCATGATTAGACCGACTGCAAACGGCTTGGATTCTGGATTTTCTTGCATTTTATTTATAATCTCACGTTTTTCGTGCGGATCTTTGATTTTATCATACGTATCGGTTAAAGCTTGCATATTTTCAGGTGTGTAGCCTTTGGCTATAATTTCATCAATGCTTAACTGAAGAACTTTTTCTCTGAACTGATGCAACACTTCCTTTATACTGTCAAGATCTTCGCTTTTTATATCTTTTTTAAACGGCGTTAAGCTTTCATATAATGCAACGGCTTCTTTGAGATTTCCTTCTAAAAGTAAACTTTTTACTTTAGCGACAGTTGTTTCTATTATTGTCCGATTTTCTTTACTTTCTTCTGTCATAATGTCTCTCCTATGCTACAAAAAAATGACCGTTTTTTTGTAGCACTTTTTGGCATTATCCCAAATCAGCTAATTACTTAAGAATACATAATATGCTTGACAGAAGCAATACTAAATGGTATGCTTATTTAAAACGGTCATTTTTTTGTAGCAGTTTGCATTCTCTTTTTAACTATATGTTTTTCCTTGTTTTGTTTGTTTCCTGTGTATTGTTTGGGGAGAGATAAAAGAAAATGCTTGTAATTTTCTTAATATCGGCTTATTAAGGGAAAGAATTTAATTTTTAATTGAGAGGATAACTATGTCTAATCCCTTGGATACAAAAATAATAAGCAGACTGGCTGAAATCTTAGATAAAACAAATTTAACAGAACTTGAATATGAAGATGAAAGCTGCAGAATTTCACTTGTCAGAAATCCGTCTGGCGTGATGGCAACGGGAGCGTTTGTGCCACAAGTTCAACCTCAGGCTATGCCTATGACTGCTCCTGCTGCGGCAGCTGCTCCTGTGGTTGCAGATGTACAAACTGCGGAAGAAGACTATGAAAACAGCCCGAACGCGGTTAAATCTCCGATGGTTGGTGTGGTTTATTTGTCGGCTGATCCGAAATCTCCGAATTATGTTAAAGTTGGTGATACTGTTGCGGAAGGTGACACTGTTTGCTTAGTTGAAGCAATGAAAACATTTAACCCAGTTAAGGCACATAAAGGCGGTAAAGTGGTTAAAGTTTTGGTTGAAAGCGGTGATCCGGT
>CAYVUJ010000256.1:0-2809 GCA_964454825.1 uncultured Lachnospiraceae bacterium
CGATGGGCTATGGCGTCAGCTATCCGGGCGCGGCGCTTCCGCGCAGTGTGCCGGGGATCATATACGGCTTCGGCCACTATGCCGGTGTCAAGAGCCAGAACCTCGAGTGGCACGGACACAACGATTTCTACAAGGTCGTGACGAACGCCTCCACCGCGTGGCTCTACGGGGCGAGCGGGGTGAACTGCTCCCTACTCGGTATCGGCGAGCGCACGGGCAACTGTCCGCTTGAGGCAATGGTGATGGAATACTGCCAGCTGCGCGGCAACGACGGCGGCATGCAGCTTCCGGTGATAACAGAGATCGCCGAGTATTTCGAGAAAGAGATCGGCTACCGCATCCCGCCGCGCACACCCTTTGTGGGACGCGACTTCAACGTAACGCGCGCAGGCATCCACGCGGACGGGCTGCTCAAGGACGAGGAGATATACAACATCTTCAACACGGAGAAATTGCTCAACCGCCCTGTATCCGTGGCCGTGGACGTACATTCCGGACTCGCCGGGATCACGCACTGGCTCAACGACATTCTGTCACACTCCGGCTTCCCGGAGATGAAGTTCAAGAAGACCGACGAGGTCGTGGTGAAGATCAAGGAGATCGTCGATCAGATCTACGATAACGGCCGCAACACCACCATGTCCAACGAGGAGCTCCTCTCAATACTCCACGAGGTCGCTCCGGATATCAGGAAGATTATCGATTAAAAGAGATGAATAATGCGAGGGGGAACTTTTTTGAAAAAAAGTTCCCCCTCGAAACGTCTGCCGAAGGCAGACTTTCAAGGATCGCCTGCGATCCTGCAGCCGCGGCGCAGCTGCGGCGTCGCGCCTTCCCCTTCAAAAAACTTTGAGAGGTGAGCGCGAGAGAAAGCGACTCTCAATAAAGTCTGCACAAACACCCTTTTGGGGTCCGGGGGATAAATAGCCCACCGGCGGGGTGTGTGGTGCAACCCCACAAAAACGGGGCTTGGGGCGATAGCCCCAACATAACATGCCCCCCCGTACTTCCGACTTCGTCGGAAGTACGGGAAGTACAACCGACGCGAGCCGAGTGTGCCCCACCTCAGCGCACAGACCTCAAAGCCTGCACAAACCCATCCCTCCAAGTCTGTACAAACACACGTCCCCCGCGGCAAGCCGAACACCCGGAACAATAAAACCTCATGCCGCGGGAACGCCCCGGTCCGCATAGCCGGGCCGGGGCGTTCTGTCACATCCGTAAAGAAAAAGCGGGAAAGCCCGAGGCTTTCCCACTGATATTTTGCAGCACTTATCTCTTGGAGAACTGGCTTGCGCGACGTGCGGCTTTGAGACCGTACTTCTTACGCTCCTTCATACGAGGATCGCGGGTGAGGAACCCGGCCTTCTTGAGAGGTGCACGGAAGCTGTCGTCTGCGAGAAGCAGAGCACGGGAGAGGCCGTGACGGATAGCACCCGCCTGGCCGGAGAATCCGCCGCCCTTAACGTTGGCAACGATATCGAACTTGCCGCGGGTGTCGGTGACATCAAAGGGCTGATTGATGATCAGCTTCAGAGTCTCGAGACCGAAGTACTGGTCGATATCCTGACCGTTGATGGTGATGTTGCCGGTTCCGGGGAAGAGGCGTACGCGTGCAACAGAGCTCTTACGTCTGCCGGTGCCGTAGAAATACGGCTTTGCGCTGGTGTAACTTACTGCCATTTTATCGCTCCTTCCTTAAAACTCGTAGTTTACGGGCTTCTGAGCCGCATTCTTGTGCTCGGGGCCTGCGTAAACCTTCAGACGGGTGATCGCCTTGTCACCGATCACGTTATGCGGAAGCATACCCTTGACGGCATGCTGCATTGCAAATTCCGGCTTGGTAGCCATGAGAGTCTTGTACTGAACCTCCTCGTGTCCTCCGATATAGCCGGAGTGACGGCGGTAGTACTTCTGCTCGAGCTTCTTTCCGGTGAGCACTGCCTCGGCTGCGTTCACGATGATGACGAACTCACCGCAGTCCACATGGGGGGTGAATTCGGGACGGTGCTTTCCGCGCAGGATGTTTGCAGCAGCGGCTGCGACACGTCCGAGCGGCTTGCCCTTTGCATCGAGAATATACCATTTGCGCTCAACGGATTCCTTTTTTGCCATGTAAGTTGACATAATTAGAGATCCTTTCGATACGTTTTTTTCAGCGTGTGATATTTTACCACATTCCCGCCGTCGTGTCAAGCCTTTTTTGAAAGAAAATCCGTTCTCGTCGACTTATCACATATACTTCTTTGATTTTCGTCGTTTTTCTCTCTCATGCTCGCTTTTGCTCGAGTGCGATTTTTATTTTTTTATCACAAAACCCGAGTTTTTTGCCGCGCTGGTGAAAAACTCCGGTATATTCCGAAAAAAACTTTGGTTGTACCCTATTTTTTTGCAAATCCCCCTATTTTAAAGGTATTTTCCATTGACAAGACGTTTTTTTTGCTGTATAATAATTGGCGTATGCAGTATAGTTCAAGCTGATCCGATACCGCGCCGAAAGTGTGCGCAGACAAGCATCCCTGTCCGCGAAAACGACGGCTCCGGCACAGGATCGCGCTTCACATACCCATCATCAGCTTTTTACAAATTTAATAACGGAGGTGCTTATCTACAATGAACCCGTGGATTACCGCTCTTATAGCGGTTTCAGCGCTTCTCGTCGGACTTGGAGTCGGTTATCTTTCCGGTGACCGCAGCCGTAACCGCAAGGACAGCAACGAAATCGGCAGCGCAAAAGCGCAGGCTGAAAAATATCGCGAAGACGGAATCAAGGAAGCAGAAGCCAAGAAAAAAGAGATCCTCATTGAGG
>CAYVUJ010000257.1:0-2793 GCA_964454825.1 uncultured Lachnospiraceae bacterium
GAGGAAAAGATACAAGAATTCAAGTTATCCGTCGGATTCGGCGGCACGCAGCCGGAGGAGATAGTAATCAGCGAACAGAACAGGTTCAGACCCAACAGCTTTGCCGTTGGATCTTTAATTACATACCATACAAAAGATAAGCGCGCTTTTCCCCCATTTATGGACCAGCCGAATGGGAACGATCAATTCAAAGTTAATCTGGTCGAGATCACCACTGGCAGCGGCGTCAAGCTGAGAGGCAAGATACCCCTAACAGCCGATTCAGGTGGACAAAATGAAACAATATTGAATTATTGGACGCCGAATACGCTGGCGTTCCAAAACGGACGCTATCCGATGGAGCAAGACGTTAGATGCCAGGTCGCCTATAATGAGCAGATGGAGGCGTATCTGCCCATCGAACGCGACTTTTTCCGCCTGCTGATGGATCAATTTTATGGGCGGAAATCGGAGAGCTTTGTGGAGCTGTATTACATTGAGTCCCCCTATGAGCGGGGAGCTGATTCGGCGCTGTTTTCCTTAAGTCCGGGATTTAACTATCGGCTCGATCTCCTGGACTGGGACGAGGAAAGTCGCAAAGTGCTTCGGGAAAAGTTGCTCGGAAAAGCAAACACGTTGGGCGTCAAGGTAACTGTGCAGTTGACGGCACAGGATGGATTCCCGTACCTGACTATAACCGAACTTGATGATCGCAATCAGCAATGGGCGGAGCTTTTTGAATTTGGCGAGGTCTATATTGCTCGGCGTAACAGTAAGACGAGCACCTATCAGATCGAGCGAACGGTGGAAAGCGATTTGGTTCATGTCGCAGCATATTTAGAGCCAGGTGGGAACCAAGCGGTGCAGAATGTACAATTGTCGGAGGATGGATGGAGCCTCACCCGGCAGCGCCAGAAGCGAGTATCGGTTACGCCGTACAAAACAAAGTATATACGACTGCAAGGGGATACCGTGGAGCAATACCAGCAAATCAAAGAAATTCTTGACTTGAAACCTGGCGATATCATTCCGCTGCAGGCCGCGTTCGGTTCACGAGGCAGAACGGGCTATGGCACGGCGTATATTTCAAGGTTCGGGCTGAAGGGGTTGTGTTCGCTAGAATCGCCCTCTCTGGTTCCCGAGCTGGAGGAAAAGGATGTCTTTACGAAAAACCGGACTTGTATCATTGAGCGGGTCTTTGAACGAGAGGTTGGTCATCGCCGGACGGCGAAGCCATTTACTCCCACATATCCAGTGGAAGGGAGCGTGCTGACCGGTATTGTCACAGAGATTGCAGACATAGACGGGGAAAGCATTGAGCAAAGCGTGGTCAAGGCCGCCTTTCTCTATGGCGACCGGGTATGCAGGATGGAAATCCCCTATACGGCCTTTGATATGCCGCCGCCGCATTCTGGAAGCGAGGTGTCCCTGACAAAAGGCGAGGGTGGCTGGACGGCGACGGCGACGCTGCGGGAGATTCGCGTCCGCGCCCTCTGGGAGGGCGAGTGGCACAAGGACGGCGATATGGAGGGCGTGTATCTTGGTGAGGTCAAGCTGCCAGGACGTCCCCTGTGCCACGCGACACAGGATCGTAGCAAGCCAGTGATCCATTTTTGGCCGCGCAGAACCCTCGTAAGAGGGGGGGAACAGCTGTGCGGCATTCCGGTAAACGACATTGCAGGGCGTGGAAAGCGGCCTCCCGTCGTGGAGACCTTCTGGTTGCGCTGTGACCCAGCGGTCTTTCCGAACACCCGTTGGCGTTCCCTGGTATATTTTGAATACAATAAGCGCACCTATTGGGGGGAGGCCGTTAGAGGGAATTTTAAGAACAGCTCGTTCATCTGGTATGCGTCGCCGGAGATTACACAGGTGAGCGGTGTGAATGGCGAAGAGCTGTATGTCCTACGCAGAATCTTCCAGAATCGAAGCGGTGTGGGCTCTGAGGCTGGTCTGGGCCAGCGCGAGCAGATGGATGAGATCAATGCCCAGTGGTATCGGGGGTGGTATAACGAGGGAGACTGGCACCTTACCGGAAAAATCCAGAATGGACAGTTCCATATCGGTGATAACCGCAAGCTGCCTGTTACGGTGGAAGGAGATTTTACAAAGGACTGGCTTTCGGATGTGCCGTTTTGCGAAAAAGAGCTCCTTTGGTACCGAAAAAATGCGAACTACTATCCGGAGAACTGTACCGCCCGGGTAAAAATGGTACTCCACAACGGCCAGTGGGCTGCATCATGTCGACAGACTAAGCCATATTCTGTGGACAAAAAGCTGGCGGATCTGTTTGGACCAGGGGAAGATGAAATCATTAAGAACTACACTCTGTATTTTGCTGGCCTTACCGAAGATGGAAAGTTGCGGCTTGAGTGGGGCTATGGATACACTTTGGTGGTAGACAGCGAAAATGTAGTGGATATGGACGGCGGCACGATTGGTCCAACGCTGTTCTTTGGAGACCGGATCACACAATTTTTGATTCGCAACAGCGACAACGTTTGGAAACTCTGCATCATTGAGCTCAAGAAAGGCACGGAATTTTATGTATGGCGTGATGCGGTTTCCTATAATATCGTTCATCTTCTGAAGGTTTTTGTCTCCAAGGAAAAGAGCAACGTCAGCATTATCAACATATCTCAGGCTGCGAGTCAGGTCGGAGACAACGGTACACTGTTCGACGGCTGGAGGTGGCAGACGCACTATAACGGACGGCTGGAGAAGGAGAGCATACAGCTTCTGCTGGAGGAAACTGACGAGTCCTCGGAACAGTATATCTTTGCACAGTTCCTTATCAGCGATGCGGTGGACAGCAAG
>CAYVUJ010000258.1:0-2789 GCA_964454825.1 uncultured Lachnospiraceae bacterium
ACCATGCCGACGTTGTAGGGGACGCTGTACTCCTCGTTCGGATCGAAGAACGCGCCCTTATATTTGCTGTCGATGAACTTATAGTTCGTGAGACGCGTGAAATCCAGCTTCTCGAGCATGTCCTCAGAGATCAGGCGCTCGATCATATAGTCCGAGGGAACGACAATGTCATAGGCGACCGCGCCGCTTTTGAGCTTGGCGTACATTGCCTCGTTGTTTGCGTAGGTGTTGTAGTTGACCTTGATTCCGGTCAGCTTTTCGAACTCCTTGTTCACGTCGATACTGCCCTCAGAGCCGTCGGAAATGTACTCTCCGCAGTTAAAGACATTGATGGTCGTTCCGGCAAGCTCCTTCGAATATGTGCCGACGAAGCTGAGCTCGCTGTCGGAGTTGCCGGAGTTTTCCTTGTCGGGGCTGCCTGTGCCTGACTGGGCCTTCATGTCGCCGCCCGAGCATGCGGCGAGTGACAGGCAGAGAGCGAGAAGAACGAAGATCGCGGTGATTTTTTTCATTTTATGGATTCCTTTACAGAAGATTGTGTTTTGTTTTGGTTTTCAGCATGGCTTGTGCCGCCGTCACCTTCGGGCTTTTTTGTCCGAACGTGCCTGAAGGATATTGATCGTGATCATAAGCACAAGAATTGTGACAAATATCAGGCTCGACAGCGCATACATGTCCGGCTTGACCGTTTTCTTGGTCATAGAGTATATTTTCAGCGGGAGCGTGGTGAATTCCGCACCTGTTGTATAGTAGCTGATCACGAAATCGTCGATAGACAGAGTGAACGCCATTACAAGTCCCGAGAGCACCCCTGGCATGATCGCCGGAAGCTCGACCTTGAAGAAGGACTGGAGCGGATTCGCACCGAGATCGAGCGCCGCCTCGGTGAGAAATGCGTCCATCTGGTGCAGCTTCGGGAGAACATTCAGTATCACGTACGGCAGGTTAAATGTGACGTGCGCTATGAGCAATGTGATGAAATTAAGCGAGGTCTTAGCCCCGACAAACCGTCCGATAAACACAAAAAGCAGCATCAGCGATACGCCGGTGACCGTATCAGGGTTCATCATGGGCACATTTGTCACCGTCATGAGCGAGGAACGGAAGAGGCCGCGTCTCATGCGGTGGATGGAAACCGCCGCGGCAGTTCCGAGCAGTGTTGCGATGAGCGCTGACAGAACCGCGAGGATCAGCGTGTTGCGAAGCGCGTTCATCGTGTCGGAGGAGGAGAACATCTCACCGTACCATTTGAATGAAAAGCTCTCAAAAACCGAGGTGGAGCGGGAAGAGTTGAAGGAAAAGAACACCATCACGAGAAGCGGCGCGTACATGAATACGAACACCAGCGCAGTGAATACTTTGCCAAGTGCCTTCATACGATGACACCCCCTTCTTCGCTGTCAGCGAAGCGGTTCATAACCGCAAGCGAAATTATGATCATGACCATAAGCACAAGGGAGATCGCCGCGCCGAGGTTGTAATTGTACTGCTGCTGCATCTGCCGCTCTATGGCGTCGCCGATCAGAAGGATCTTTCCGCCGCCGAGCTTCTGCGAAATGTAGAAGGTGGAGACGGACGGCACGAACACCATCGTGATGCCGGATATCACTCCGGGGAGTGACAGCGGCATCACTACACGGCGAAGCCGCTGCCATGCGTTGGCTCCGAGATCGTCCGCCGCCTCGAGGAGACTGGGATCGATCTTTGACATCACGGTGTAGATCGGGAGTATCATGTACGGCAGGTAATTGTATACCATACCGAGGATCACCGCCCCCGGCGTGCCGATCATCTTGATAGGCTCTATGCCGATCATACCCAAAACGGAGTTGATTATGCCGTTTCGCTCGAGAATATTCATCCACGAATATGTGCGGATCAGCAGATTCATCCACATCGGGAGCATGATCAGAAGCATCATCATACGCTGAGTGTTTGCGCCAAAGCGACTGACCGCGTATGCAAACGGATACGCGATAAGAAGCGTGATCACGGTGGCAATCAGCGAATATACAATGGAGATTATAAACGTATCCTTGTAGTTTTTGAGGGCCGCGAGGTTGTCAAGCGTGAAGGCGCCGCTTTTGTCCGTGAATGAATAGTATACCACGAGAAAAAGCGGCACGACGATGAAGATGACCGACCATACGATGTACGGAGCTCCCACAAGGCGGGAAAGCATCGAACGCTTCTTCATTCGTTCTCACCCTCCTGTGCGATGTCGCTGAGGTGATCAAGCTCATCTGAGTAGGAGCTGTAATCTCCGAAGGTTCCGCTGTATTTGGACTTTTTCATGACATGGATCGCATCCGGCTCGACAAACAGACGGACCTGCTCACCCTCGGCGTGGTAATCCGTGGTCTGGATCATCCATTTGAAGCCCTGCACGTCGACGATGATCTCAAAGTGAACTCCGCGGAAGGTTACGGAGGTGATCGTACCGGTGAGCTGTCCCTCGGGGACTATGTCCACATCCTCGGGGCGGATGACGATATCGACGCTCTCGTTGGGAGCAAAGCCGCTGTCGAGGCACTCAAACTCCCGCCCTGCAAAGCGCGCGCGGTAGTCTGCGATCATCGTACCGTCGATTATGTTTGATTCGCCGATGAAATCCGCGACGAATGCGTTCTCCGGCTCGTTGTATATATCCGTCGGAGCTCCGATCTGCTGGACGCGGCCCTCGTTCATCACTACGACGGTGTCGGACATGGAGAGGGCCTCCTCCTGATCATGGGTGACGTATATGAAGGTGATGCCCAGCTTCTTCTGAATGTTGCGCAGTTCGTTCT
>CAYVUJ010000259.1:0-2753 GCA_964454825.1 uncultured Lachnospiraceae bacterium
ACTAAGGGGAGTTTTGGGCAACTGCGCCGGGGTGAAGTCTGCGCAAACCCGTAATCAGTTTTTTGCAAATCCGGAGTCGGTGTACAGACCCCAAAGTTAGTGTAACCCCCGCGTACAAAGCTCCAAGTTTGTTCGAACCCATATTCAAGAGTTTTTGAAGAGGGGGGCCGGGGGAGAAACCTTTTTCCAAAAAGTTTCTCCCCCGGAAATCTCCGGCGCTTTCCAGCGCTTCCCGGCAACCCCTGTTCCTCACCCCCTCAGGAGCTCCAGACAGCGTTCGAAGTTTTGAGGGAGCGGCGCGGTAAAGCGCATATGCTCGCCAGTGCGGGGGTGCGCGAGTGCGAGCTCGCTTGCGTGGAGCATCTGTCCGTCGAACAGCGCGCTGTGGCGCTTCACTGCCTGCGCCGAAGCGCCGCCGTACACCTCATCCCCGAGGACCGGATGCCCGATATACGCCATGTGTACGCGTATCTGATGCGTGCGCCCCGTCTCCAGCCTCAGCCGCAGAAGTGACGCCTGGCCGAAGCTCTCCACCACCTCATAGTGCGTGCGTGCGGCGCGCCCGGACGCTGATACCGCCATCTTCTTGCGGTCCTTCGTGCTCCTTGCGATCGGCGCGTCGACCGTACCGCGTTCCTCGCGCGGTGTTCCGATAACGATCGCCGAATACACCCGGTACATGGAGTGATCCGCAAGCTGAGCGGCCAGCGCTTCGTGCGCCGCATCATTTTTCGCGACGGCGATCAGGCCGCTCGTCTGCCGGTCGATGCGGTGGACGATGCCCGGACGTGTCACCCCGCCTATCCCCGAGAGCGAGTCGCCGCAGTGGAACAGAAGCGCGCCGACAAGCGTTCCCGTGTCATGCCCCGGCGCAGGGTGCACCACCATTCCCGAGGGCTTGTTGATCACGATAATGTCCGCATCCTCGTACACCACGTCGAGCGCAATGTCCTCCGGATGCACCTCGCACGGCGACGGCTCGGCAAGCACCATCTCCATGATCTGCCCCGCGCAGACGGCGTCCTTCTTCGAAGCGCGGCGCCCGTCTACGGTTATCTCCCCCGCCTCAAGCATGCGCTGTGCCGCCGAGCGGGATATCCCGAACATCTGCGCCGCGGCGCTGTCCGCACGGCATCCGTCCTCTTCCGGCGGCACAGGGATGGAGATCATCGCGGGCTCTGTATCCTCCTGCGGGAGGTGTTTTTCATCGATCATCGCCGTTCTCCTCACTGCTTTCGACGGGATCTGCGACGACGGCGTTGTCTGTCGCCGTGTTTTCGACGGTGTGGAGCGTCGGTTCCGTGCCGCTTGCCGCAAGCGCCTTTTTTTCGTGATATTCGCGGACGCTGTCGGCGATCATCCATATTATAAGCAGGCCGCACCCGACGCAGACACACGAATCCGCGACGTTGAACACGTAGAAATCGACGAACGTGGCATTGATGAAGTCGGTGACATAGCCGCGTGCGACGCGGTCGATCATGTTACCCACGCCGCCTCCTGCGATCAGTGCGAGAGAGACGCGGATAAGGCGGCTGGGTGGCCGCTTGACTGCGAGATATCCGACGATGGCGGCGATGGCGGCGGAGGATGCGGCGAGGAACACCCAGCGGTGATCTGCGAGCATTCCGAACGCTGCGCCGCGGTTTTCGACATAGACAAACTCGAGCACGCCGGGGATGACTGTGACCGCGCCGTCGGCGAGGCACGATGCGGCGAGGACTTTTGTCACCGTGTCGACGGCGATAACGGCGGCCATGATAAAAAATGTCAGGATCATGAAAAACTCCTCAAAAAATCCGCCGGGTGCGGGCGCCTGGCCCGCTGCCCTGCGGATGGTAAGATCACTCCAAGGTCTGCACAAACCCAGTTTTGGGGGTGTGGGGGACAATGTCCCCCACTGGGGTCGAGGGGTGAAACCCGATTCGAGTTCGAACAAACCTCAGGAAGAATGACGCAAAGCGTCATTCCGAGATATGGCTCGAAGAGCCATTTCTCCAGCGCACGGCAAGTAAATGAACGACA
Source organism: uncultured Lachnospiraceae bacterium (assembly GCA_964454825.1). Lineage (GTDB taxonomy): Bacteria > Bacillota > Clostridia > Oscillospirales > CAG-272 > UMGS1312. Next base: position 2,026 of record CAYVUJ010000259.1, read on the forward strand.
TAAGGCAAACTACATGCCGTGCCCGGGTTTTGGGAAACGCCCAACATCGCAAGCTTTTGTCCTTCCGGCGAAACCGGAAGGACATATGAGATCATACCTGAACCCGCGGTGTGGGGGACATTGTCCCCCACACCCCCGAAAGGGGTTTGTGCGAACATTGCGTTCTCAGGCTTCCAGTCCGTCCTCGTATTCCTTCCACGACGCGGCGATCTCGGCCCAGTCGTCGTCAGTGAGCGTGAGGTACGGCGTGGGCGACACCGCGTAGATGCACGGAACGCCGATCTCCTTGTTGCGCGTCAGATACCGCACCGTGTCGCGGCGGGTGTTGTATCCGCAACCGTCTGTATCGACCAAGGCGTTCGGCAGAGCGCACTTCCACAGCGCCGCGCGCTCGGAAAACTCCTCCATACTGCGGCGCAGACGGTAATCGTAGTCGTGGAGCCGCGCCTGATCCACATACGGTGCAAAGAGCGGATGGCAGGGCGACGCGTTCAGGATCGCATACGGTTTGATCTCCTTCATATAATCGTGGATCAGCTGAACATACTGCACAAACAGCTCCACGCCGTACTTGCCGGAGTAGCTGCACGCCTCGCGCCCGACGGGCTGCCAGAACGCAAAGTCGATCTTCAGACCGTCCGCGTTCGCGCATCCCTCCTCATCGGAGATGATGCGGCGGATGTTCTCCTTCAGGATCGCCTGATAGCCGGGGTTGGAGGGATCGACCA
>CAYVUJ010000260.1:0-2705 GCA_964454825.1 uncultured Lachnospiraceae bacterium
GATAAGATCAAATACAAAAATCCGGAAGGACCTTTTGAGGTTCTTCCGGATTTTGTCAAGATGGGCAAATGGTGAAATGAGCAAATTCTTACGAATTTCTGTTTAAAGGCATTATGAGACAATAAAAGAAGATATGCGGTGTCCGCTATGCTGCAATTACCCCTCATAGTTCGGGCTTGCCGGCACTATGGTCATATATGCGCAGGGATCGACATACTTACCGTCGATCGTCAGCTCGTAGTGGATGTGCGGCTCGTCCGCGATCTCGAGCAGTGTCGTGTCTCCGACGGTGCCGATCACATCCCCTCCGGCGACGGCCATGCCGGGCTTGATTGCCTCGATCGTCTCACGTGAGAGATTGTAGTACGTGCTTATCGCGCCGCCCGAATGTTCAATGCGCATCGCACAGCCGTTGAGCGGATCCTCCCACACTGCGCTGACGGTGCCGGCAGCCGCGGCGAATACGTCTGATCCTACCGGCACTGCGATGTCGATTCCCTGATGGACGCGGTAATCACCCATTGTCATGGAGAATACCGGGACCTCGTTCGAAAAGCCCTTTGTCATATTACCGCTTGCCACCGGGACAAGTGTCCCGATAGTCGGCGCGGAGGCGTCTGTTTCCGCCGGTGCGCTCTGCGTCTCTTCGGGCTTGCTTGTCCCGGACGTTGTATCGGCGGGCTCTAAGCTCTCCGGCGAATCGGGGACTACGACTGCCGCCGGCTTGTCGATGTCGTTGTTAGACGCATCGTTCTGATTCGGAATACGTTCGGTCTGTTCGTTGCCCTTTGCGAGGGTCTGTCTTACATCTGAGCGGCGGGAGCTTATCACCGATATCGAGATAAGTATGCCGAGCACGACGAGAGACAGTGCCATGATGGTGTAGACCATCCGGTTTTGACGCTTTATGTCGTCATGTCTGTTGTAATTCGGATTCATATGCTGTCCTTCCTTGGTTTGGAGATTTATTCTTGCTGTCCGTAGTTTTGCCCGCTTTAGAAAATTTATTCGCAAAGTGAAAAACTTATTTGAGTGGCATGTTGTGTTGACAAAAACTCGCTTGTATGATACAATAAGTTTAATGAAGATAAGTCGGGGGTTGAAATGATCAAACTTGAACGCACGGCGGTGATGAACTTCGAGAATGCCCTCAGAGGTATGCGAAATCCGCTGTCAAGCTGGGATAAGAGCGACAGCTATTATGACGGCAAGGGCCGCTTTGTCCTCGGTGAGGCGGATCTTTCGCTTGCGACGCGGCTTGCGGCCTCCGGCAGTGACCACCGCAAGTATCTGCGTCAGATATTCGTCTCCGTGGATATAACCGCGCCGATCTATTGGTGGAAGGAATTTGACACATACAAGGTCGCAACCGTCGCGAATTCCACCTCTACAATGCATAAGATACATGCAAAGCCTTTCGAAAAGGCGGATTTCTCCCTGGATCACCTGACGGACGACGGCATGCGCGCGTTCGAGGTATATCTCGGGTATCTCGAGCAGGCAAGACAGCACTTTGTCGAGACGAAGGATAAGCGCTTTTGGTATGACCTGATCCAGCTGCTCCCGTCCGGATATAATCAGATGCGCACGGTCACGCTCAACTACGAGACGCTGATTAACATCTATTACGCCCGCCGTCATCATAAGCTCGATGAGTGGCACACTGTCTGCGAATGGATCGAGTCTCTGCCATATGCGGCAGAGCTGATAACAGTAAAAAACGATATATAAATAATCAGGAGGTTTGTTATGAAAAAAAGAATGATCGTAGTTTTATTGACGGTGCTTCTTTCGCTTTCGGCGCTTGTCCCGTCTCAGGCGGTAAGCAATGTGCCGGCTATTTCCGCAAGCAGCATCTCAGCAAATGCGGGGGAGAGCGTGACGGTGGCTCTCACACTTTCGGGCAACCCCGGTGTGAGCGCGCTTGTTCTGACCCTGAAATACGATACCGATGCGCTCACTCAGACTGCCGTCACCAACGCAGGCATGTTTGAACACATGGACTGTGACCGGAATCTCGTCTTCTTTTCTCCTTCCGATGTGACGGCGGACGGAACTATTGCCACGCTGACCTTCGATGTGTCGGAGAGGGCGTCCGGTTCGTATCCGATCGAGATTATCATTCGTGAGACATGCAATTCTGCGTATGAGGATGTCGATTTTGCCGCACTTTCCGGAGTGGTAAGCGTTCAGAATGAAGGCGCGTTTACGGTAAGGGTCAACGGCGAGGAGAAGATCGTAAAGCCCGGCGACATACTCAGCATATCCGCGCGTTCTGCATATACCGAGCGCGGGCTCAAATACCGCTTTGAGCGCTGGAGCGCGCTTTATGCGACCGGAGAGGACGCAGGCGCTGTCATTTCCGATCCCAGCCGGCTCAACACAACAGTGAAGATCCCCGAAAGCAGCGTGGACATCGTCGCCGGGTATTATGTCCTCGGAGACATCACCGGTGACGGACGCGTCAACCTAAATGACGTCATCGGCATCATGCGTGCGCGCGTCGGCTATGAGGTTCCGGGTTATACATATTCCCGCGCGGATTACAATGAGGACGGCAAAGTCAATAACAGGGACATCCTTGCGATGCTTCTTGATATTGTCAACGTGATCGAATGAAATAACACTCTCACATCGAAAATCCCACGTCTGCGGCGCGGGATTTTCGTGTTTTTGAAAGAAAAACGACAATCCTCCTTACAAAC
>CAYVUJ010000261.1:0-2696 GCA_964454825.1 uncultured Lachnospiraceae bacterium
GCCTCCTGTCGCAGTTCCGGGGACATAAAACCCGCAGAAATGCAATATAATCTCAAAAAGAAGGCTTTACCCGACTCAGACACTAATGCCCCCACCGTCTGCTCCGCCACGACTGCCGTGCGACCGCCGTGACTACCGTACGACCACCGCCACCACTGCACCACCACAGCAACCGCTGTACCACCACAGCAACCGCTGTACCACCACAGCGACCGCTGCACAACCACCGTGGCAACGCCGTGCGGCCCCATGGCGAGACCGCCCACCCTCAAGCCGTCAGCCGTGAATCCGACGGCCTTGTCTTAAACAAAAGTTGGTCTTAGCTAACTCGAAGAAAGGACAGAGAAATGGAACTTCGCATAGCACTTGCAGGGAATCCCAACTGCGGCAAGACCACGCTTTTCAACGCGCTCACGGGTTCGAATCAGTTCGTCGGGAACTGGCCCGGTGTGACCGTCGAGAAAAAAGAGGGGCGCCTGAAACACCACAACGGCGTGGTCGTCTGCGATCTGCCGGGCATATATTCGCTCTCGCCGTACACGAACGAGGAGGTCGTTGCGCGCAATTACCTCGTCGGCGAGCGGCCGGACGTGATCCTCAACATCATCGACGGTACGACCCTCGAGCGCAGTCTCTACCTGACGACCCAGCTCGCCGAGCTCGGCATCCCCGTCGTTGTCGCCGTCAATATGATGGATGTCGTGCGGAAGCGCGGAGACAGCATCGACACGGCGTTTCTTTCGCGCAGACTCGGAGCCGCAGTCGTGAAGATCTCGGCTCTGAAGGGAGATGGCATCGCAGAGGCGGTCAAATGTGCGATCGCCGCCGCTCGTGGCCCGGCGAGCGGATCGGCAAGAGGGTCAGCAAGCAGAACGGCAGTTGGGGCGGCGGGCGGGGCGGCAAGTGGGACGGCGGGAACTACGATAAGTGGCACGGCGGGCGTGTCATCCCCGCCGCGAAGCGCGGCCGCCGCGCCGAAGCGCATCTTTTGTGCGCCCCTGGAGCGTGTGCTCGCGCACATCGGGGCGACGGCGCTTCGCTCCATCCCGGCGGAACAGAAAAGATGGTATGCGATCAAGATATTTGAGCGCGACAGAGAGGTACTCAGCCGCCTCGCCATCGTGCCGACGGCGATGGAGTCGATTGAGGCGCAGATCGCCTCCGTCGAGCGCGAGCTCGACGATGACGCGGAGGCGATCATCGCGAATGAGCGATATGTGTTCATCTCGGCGCTGACGGCAGCGTGCTGTAAGCGCAGTGATCGCTCCGGGGCAACGGTGTCCGACCGGATCGACGCCGTCGTCACCAACCGCTGGCTCGGCCTGCCGATCTTCGCGGCGGTGATGTTTTTCGTGTACTACATATCCATGGTCACAATGGGCACGGCGGCGACGGATTGGGTGAACGACGGCCTCTTCGGCGACGGCTTCCACCTTTTCGCTCTCGGGAGCGCGGCGTATGAGGAGCGCGTCGAAAATTACAACGCCGCAATGACCGCGCTCGACGCCTTCGGTGCGCTTGACAAGCTCGGGAACGGAGGCACCGGGGACACGTCGTTCATCGCGAGGCTGAGGGCCGTCACCTCGGACAAGGAGTCTGTGCAGTACACAGCGGAGGACAGCCAGACCCCCGGGCGGCGCGAGATCACGGTCTATTTCAGCGCGGTCCCGGAGGGCGCGGATGCGGCGCGCACAAACCCGATGAGCTTCGCAGACGCGGTCTCGTATCTCGAGGAAAACGGCATCGCCGCGCCCGAGCCCGGGGAGTATGGCGTGTGGGTCCCCGGCATACCGGTGCTCGCCACAAAGCTCCTTGCCTGGGCGAAAGCGCCCGGGTGGCTCGGCAGCCTCGTCACCCGCGGCATCATCGCAGGCGTTGGCGCGGTGCTCGGATTCGTCCCGCAATTGCTGGTGCTCTTTGCTATGCTCACGTTTCTGGAGGCATGCGGGTACATGGCGCGCATTGCGTTCGTGCTGGACCGCGTGTTCCGGCGCTTCGGGCTATCAGGCAAGTCGTTCATCCCGATCCTGATCGGCACCGGATGCAGCGTACCCGCGATCATGGCCTCCCGCACGATCGAGAGCGAAAGCGACCGCCGCATGACGATCATAACGGCGACATTTATCCCGTGCGGGGCGAAGGTGCCGCTCATCTCGATGATCGCGGGCGCGCTCTTCGGCGGCAGCGCGGCCGTGGCGGCCTCGGCGTACCTTGTAGGGATAGCGGCGCTCATTGTCTCCGCCGTCATCCTCAAAAAGACAGGGCTGATTGCCCCGGAGGAGTCGCCGTTTGTGATGGAGCTTCCGGAGTACCGCATGCCAACCCTCGGCAATGTGCTCTGCTCGACGTGGGAGCGCGGCCGGTCGTTCATAAGGAAGGCGGGGAGCGTCATACTGCTGTCGACCGTGGTGCTCTGGCTTCTCACACACCTCGGACACTCAGACGGCGCGTTCGCCCTTCTTGGCGATGAGCAGATCGGCTCGTCGGTTCTTGCGCGTGCCGGAAAGGCGCTGTCGTGGATATTCGCGCCGCTCGGCTGGGACGACTGGCAATCGACGGTGGCAAGCATGACGGGGCTGATCGCGAAGGAAAACATCGTGGGAACCCTGGGCGTGCTCTGCGGCGGCGACGGCGGTACGTCTGCGGCGACCGTATGATCGGAGGTTCTATGGAATTGTTCAATCTGAACAGGGTAT
>CAYVUJ010000262.1:0-2692 GCA_964454825.1 uncultured Lachnospiraceae bacterium
TTGATAATTTATATAATCTAATATTTGATTAAATATTTATGTTTTGTCCTAATTGCGGTAAGCCGAATGATGAGAACAGTGCGTTCTGTGGATGGTGTGGCACTACGTTAAAGCAATTCAATTCAAATTCTGAACATGAGTTGTCGAAAGAGACGTATGCTCCAACTGATATGCCAGCTGAACAGCATAAGTCAAAGGAAGTTCAAGTTGAACCAAATAAGCAAGAATTAGATGAGAAAAATGTGAACCCAGAGGAGACCGATGAACCTTCAGTAAATAGTGAACCTGAAATGTCGAATGTAGATGAGGTGGGCGTTGATGAACATACCGAATCTATTCTTGAGAAAAAGAAGAAACCTAAGGGGTGGATAGTTGGTTTACTTACAGTAATTGTTTTAGTTGCGGGAGGTTTATGTTTTTTCTTTAATCAAAATTCTTCAGAGACTCCTGATCCGGAAGCGATTCCTAAAGCTGAATATGCATCCTCGCTTCTGAAGGGTCTGAATGCATGCGGCCCTGTATATAAGATATCGATCTCTCCAAAAGCTTTCTATTTTATGAGGAACGGTGAGTGCATAGACGGAGCTATCACTACAAATAATGGCTATGAATTATCATTAGGAGATCCTGTTGAAGGGCAAGTAGATATTGGTGTAGAAGAAGATCATATAACAGATATAGCATTTACCCAACGTATGGCTCTTTTTTGTACTCAAGTGGAATTTAAGTTTACACATTATGATGCGTTAGGCTTGCCTACCAAAGCAGATCTTATTGGCGATGGTGATTTGGTAGCAAGTGATGTTAGTGTAAAATGTTCAGATTTTGATTCATATGGCAATTGGACCTGCATAGACATTGACAAGCCGGAATCTTCTCATGGTAATGAGTTAATATCGGAGTTTCCCTCGGAAATAGTCCGTTCTATTGAGTATTGGACAGACGAAATGCCTGATTTGGTGCCGCTTCCATCTGATACTGAATTGGAATTGATATTAAAATTAGCGCATAAATTGGATAAAACAGCTGTTACTAATGAACTGGCCTCACTTAGAGAGCAGGCGATGAATGTTCCCTGTAATGTTTGGGAAGGAGGTTTTGAATACTTTGATAGAAGCAACGTATTATTCTTCGGAGGAGAAGAGCCTCCTTTAGACTTCCATGTTGTCTCAATTAATAAGCATCCAAATTATAGGGAATCTAAATTTTTTGCCTATGTAACATTGGAGACAGGAGAAGAGGGTGATAATATATACACAAGCTATCACCTAGTATACTTAAGACTGGAAGACGGGCGATGGAAAGTCTGTGACGTTGATAATATGCCGGCAAACGAATATTATGGTGAACATAGTATGATCGAAGATATGAAGGCCTTTATAAATAAGGCAAACGATGATATAGTCAGTGGCGTCACAGAAAATGATGTCAAAGAAGTATTTTCAAACGATGAAGAGCGTATGAATATGTTTCTTACTGAGATTTCAGATTATCGTTCAAAATACAATATATAATCCTTCGAGTGATGATTTATTATGAAATTTAATCTATTATTATGCGTAATGTCCGCAGTTTTGGTTTTAAATTCATGCGGCGGTATTGATAAACAGAGAAGCGGCTATTCTCAGTATGAGGATTCTGAATATGAAGAGCCCGAATATTATGAAGCTGAATCTGTTAGCGATTCAAATGCATTGAAATTTAATAATACGGCAGATGTGTATAATTATCTGGATGATAAGACATTCAGAGGGAACGGATTGTCAATCTGGTTCACTAATTTTGCACATACTGTATCTATTAATAGTGATATTTGGTCAAATGAAGTAAAAGTCTCAGATATCGGCATAAATGAGCACAACGTTGCTTATGCCACAATACAATTGCTTTACCCTGTTAATAAATCAACAACTTTTATTTTGTTAGCGGTTAAAGATCATTCACAGTTGATTGACACCAATGACGGTTCTGTTTATGACTATTAATATTAATTTTAATCGAATATATTAAGCTAATTAAAATCCTAACACAATGAAAAAGTATTTTTATTATCTTTTGATGGCAATGAAGCCGGTTTTTTGTCTGTCGCTGGCGGCTTGTGGTGGCGATGATGATAATGACGAACCTCAGAGCGGTTCTAAGTCTGAAATCGTTGGAACTTGGGATGTTGACAAGACAACAACAATGTATTACACTTCTATTCCTGAGGCCGCAGACTACTATAATCGTGAAGAGGTCGAGTACGGCGATGGCTCTTACTGGGTATTCACTTCATCAAAGCTTACAATCTATGACTCTAATGATGTGGCCGACGGTTCAGCGGTTAAATACACCTATAACAAATCAAAAGGCGAATTGACAATTGCCGGAGCCCTCACTTATAAAGTTAAGAAACTTACAGCATCAGATCTGACCCTTTATCTTGATTCATCCGACGGTCAGTTTGGGATGTCAACGACCATCGAATTGAGCAAGCGAAAATAAGCTGACTAATTCTAATTAATTGGCAATTTAACAATTGAATCACGGGTTTAACGATATGGTCGCATGCCATTTTATTAAACCAGTGATTCATTTAGCTTAAAAGCAAAAAGCAATTTGATAGCCGCGAGTTAAAAGAGGAATCGCGTGCGATATCTTTCAATATTTTTTTGTACCTTTGCGGCTTCAAAAGGTAAAAAAGACTTAAAAG
>CAYVUJ010000263.1:0-2680 GCA_964454825.1 uncultured Lachnospiraceae bacterium
AATTAACAGGTACGGGCGAAAAATTAAACGCACTTGAAGATTTTTACCCTGAGCGTATGGCAACACGTATTTTGGGCATGGGCGATATTGTTTCGCTTGTTGAACGTGCACAGGAAGTTTTTGACGAAAAGCAGGCACAAGAGCTTGAAGAAAAAATGAGTAAGAATAATTTTTCTTACAACGATTTTATCAAGATGCAAAAGCAAATGCAGGCTTTCGGCTCAATGGGTAACATGCTCGGTATGTTAGGTTTAAATATCGGAAAAGATAATCAGGAAAAACTTACTCATGAGAGTGAAAAACAGTTCAAGAAAATGGAGGTTTTTATCTCAAGCATGACGCCTGAAGAACGCAACAACCCCGATTTGATGAATACAAGCCGTAAGAAACGTATTGCAAAGGGTTGCGGTATGGATTTTCAAGAAGTTACTGCATTTGTAAAACAGTTTGAGCAGATGCGAACTATGATGAAGGGCATGACTGATATGAAAAAGATGTTTTCTCACGGAATGCCTGACATGAGCAAGATGGGTAATATAGGTGGTCTTGGCGGATTTAACGGAAAGCTTGGAAAACATGCCATGAATAAAGCCATGAAAATGATGCGGAAGTTTAAATAGGGACGAAGTCCCTTTCCACACTGGAGATTGTATGGATTTTAAAAAGTTATTATTAATTTTATTATTACTTGCAAATATTTGTTATGCGGACGAAATCGATGTTAATGCATATATGGAGCAGTACAGTAAAGAAGTTCAACAAATAGTTAAAGCGAATTTTAAATACAACGGCCAAGAAAGTGCGACAGCTTCCGTAAGCTATCAAATCAACCCTGACGGTTCTATAGAAGATATAAAAATAGAACAATCCGGCGGTGCTGATATGGATGAAGTTTTAATAAACGCTGTTAAAAAATCTGCACCTTTCAAACCGTTTCCTGAAGATTTAAACCTTTCATCTGTCAGGATGACTACAGGGTTTCAACATGTTGTTCACAAATATCAATCGCCGTCGGTACCTGCATATTCAAATGCCCGCATGGCAATTCTGCCTGTTCAACCGTCTGCCGAAACTCAGCAGGCACACAAAGAATATATGGACAAGCTGAATAAATATATCTTTGACAGAATTCCGACAACATATAACCATATTCCGAATGAACCTTCAATAAAATGTAAGGTTACTAAATACGGAACGTTGAAAGATGTTCAAATTACTCAATCATCAGGACTTGAAGAATATGACAGAAAGCTCGTTGAAACATTTTCCAAAATACAATACAAACCTTTTCCGTCTGAATTAAGCCAATATGATGAACTACCCTTTTCAATGAAGGTTTATAAACAAATTCGTACAAACCGCAGTTTTGATAACCCATATTACAGAATGTGGTAATTACAAAGCTCTTATAATAGATTTTATGTTTATGTCGGTAACTTTCAGTAATGCGATTGTTTTTGCGTTTTCGTCAAGGTTACCGAACTTTTTCAAAACTTCTGCAGTCTTTAAAATCAGTGTTTGATTGTTGGATTTTAAAAGTTCACGAATTTTCAATAAATCTGTTGCAAAATCAAGCGCCGTAAATACGAACGGGCTGTTCTCATTTAATTCATCATTAATATATTTTTCTAAATCGTGCGTATTTTTGAGTAATTTTTTGATATCCTGAACTTCGTTTTTGGTATTTTTGTCCTCGTCAAAGAGATACTCGTCATTTTCGGTAAGTGTATCAAACTTGTCGCGCGCATTCAACAAAACTATTGCAGATTTGCTGTCATTTGAATTATTAATAAGTCTTTCAAAAACCTCAAACAATTCATAATCAAATACCGCATTCAAAGGCAAGATTTCACCAAGTCCGTTGATTATAAAATTAATTGTTAAAAGTGCATCTTCATAATATTTATCAAGAAGTTCAAAAAGATTCTCGATATACGGAATTTCTCCTGCAATATTTTCAGCCATCGCCGAATTTCTCATTGCTTTAAAAATCTCAGGCAATGCGTTTTTATTGCCGTATGCACTCAAAAACTTTACGGCAGAAAGTTTTTCAAACTCATCGTCACTTTTTAATTTTTCCAATGCGTCATTATAAGCCTGTTCATCCTGCCATAATGCCAAGGCCGATGCGCAATTTTGGGCAAGAAATTCGTTATCGGAATATGCGTTAGCCAACAAAAAGTTGTGAGCAAGTTCATCTTGAATTGCACCAAAAAATCTTGCACAATAAGTTTTTTCATCATCTGTGCCGTTTTCAAATTTTTCAAGCATCAAATCGGTCAAATCTTCATCAGCATATTTTACAAGTGTGGAAACAATTACATCCTCATAAGACGGTGAATAAAACTTCAAAAATTCAATCAGGTTTTTGTAATTGTTTTCATTAATTTTTGAGCCAATACGTTCTGCGACGTTTTGTTTTACAAAATCAAACAAAAAGCTTTCGCTTTCCACGAGTTCTTTGAAAAGCGCAATATCGCAGTCGTTGACAAGATGTTGGGCAACAGGTTCAAAACCGAATTTGCCCGTAAGTTTTTTTAATTGTTCTGACATAAAGCCCCATAATTTTCTGATATCATTTTAACCCGCGTCAAAGAGGGTAAAAAGATTAATCCAAATAGAATACAGTAATAACTTTGTGACCTTCTTCAGCGTACTGAACCGCATTGTGCAAAGTTTT
>CAYVUJ010000264.1:0-2679 GCA_964454825.1 uncultured Lachnospiraceae bacterium
GATGGGGTATGTACGCTCCGGCGCCAAGGATCACGGCAGACAGAACCAGATCGAGGGCCGCCTCGAGGCCGGACAGAAGGTCGTCGTGGTCGAGGATCTGATCTCCACAGGCGGCAGCGTGATCGAGGTTGTAAATGTCCTTCGCGATGCGGGAGCCGAGGTGCTCGGTATCGTGTCCATATTCACATACGGAATGCAGAAGGGCCTTGCAAGACTGAGCGAAGCAAATGTAAAAAATATCTCGCTCACCAACTTTGACGTGATCGCACAGGTCGCGGCAGACTGCGGATATATCGCGGCGGAGGATATCGCCCGCCTCATCGCATTCAGAGACAATCCCCAGGATGAAAGCTGGATCGGAGGCGGCAAATGAGAAGCGTCATTGATATCACGGATCTGTCCACATCCGAGATAGACAGCCTCATCTCCACGGCCTCAGACATCATCGCTCATCCCGATGACTACGCAGACTCATGCCGCAGGAAAAAGCTTGCCACGCTGTTCTTCGAGCCCTCCACACGTACCCGTCTCTCCTTTGAGGCGGCAATGTACGAGCTCGGTGGCAATGTGATATCCGTAGCAGGCGGATCGTCCTCATCCGCGTCGAAGGGTGAGAGCGTCGCGGATACCGCGCGCACGGTATCCGCCTATGCGGATATAATCGCTATGCGTCATCCGAAGGAGGGCGCCGCGCTTGTCGCATCACAGAAGGCGACAGTGCCGGTGATCAATGCGGGCGACGGCGGACACTGCCATCCCACGCAGACCCTTGCCGATCTTCTGACCATCCACCGTGAGAAGGGAACATTTGACGGACTGACCGTCGGCTTTTGCGGCGATCTCAAATTCGGACGTACCGTACACTCGCTCATAAATGCGCTTGCGCGTTACGGCGGTGTGAGAATAGTGCTCATATCTCCGGAAGAGCTCAAGCTGCCGAGCTATGTAAAAAAAGATGTGCTCAAGCAAAACGGTATCCCGTACACACAGACCACGGACCTTACACAGGTCATGCCCGAGCTCGACATTCTCTACATGACACGCGTGCAGAGAGAGCGCTTTTTCAATGAAGAGGATTACCTTCGCCTGAAGGACAGCTACGTGCTGACACCGGAAAAGCTGAAGAGTGCCAAAACGGACATGTGCGTAATGCATCCGCTTCCGCGTGTCAATGAGATATCCGTCGCGGTGGACGATGACCCCCGGGCCTGCTATTTCAAGCAGGTCGAGAATGGGAAATATATGAGAATGTCGCTTATTCTGATGCTTCTTCGTGAGGCCGGAATGCTCGGAAATCAAGGAGGCGTGCTGTGAATGTAGATTCAATAAAAAACGGTGTTGTCATCGACCATATCACCCCCGGGAAAAGTATGCGCCTTTACGAGCTTCTCGGACTTGAGGAGCTCGACTGCCCCGTCGCTATGATCAAAAATGTGACAAGCCGGAAAATGGGGAAGAAGGACATCATAAAGATAGACGCGGCGATCGATCTTGACCTCGACGTCATCGGATACGTCGACCCCTCGGCGACAGTCAATGTCATAAAGGACAGCGTGCTCGTTGAAAAGAAATCGATCGAGATTCCCGAGAGGCTTGTTGATGTTATAAGGTGCAAAAATCCCCGGTGTATCACAACGACCGAACAGGAGCTGAAGCATATCTTCAAGCTGACGGATAAAGAAAACAAGGTCTACCGATGCCTGTACTGCGAAACCAAGGCCAACGGATAACGCGTTATCAAAAAAGTTTTTGAAAAATGTAAAATTTCGGCACTTTTCAGTGAGTATAGTGCTTGACACGGACGTGTTTGTTGTGATACAATATAGTCGGTAAACAAAATACCTCGCCGGGACTGACGGAAGTAATGTGGATAACCACAGTGGAACGGTGAGAGAAAAATCGCCGACCGTCTGGGCACGCTCACCTTTCAATGAAAGTGTACGAGTGCGCCCTTTTGATTTTTGGAAAGGAATTTGTTCAACATGAAAAAAGTCGGTATCATTATGGGGAGCGACAGCGACCTGCCGATCATTGAGAAGGCGACGGCAATGTTGAAATCGCTTGATATCCCGTATGAAGTGCATATCTACAGCGCCCACCGTACCCCGAAGGAAGCATCGGATTTTGCAAAAAACGCCCGTTCAAACGGCTTCGGTGCGATCATAGCCGCGGCGGGCATGGCGGCGCATCTTGCCGGAGCGATCGCAGCAAATACGACCCTTCCTGTGATCGGGATCCCGTGCAAATCCTCGGTACTTGACGGCATGGACGCGCTCCTTGCGACAGTGCAGATGCCCACGGGCATCCCCGTCGCCACTGTGGCAATAAACGGTGGCGCAAACGCGGCGCTTCTTGCGGCTCAGATCATCGCAGTCGACGACGCCAAACTCGCCGCAAAGCTCGATGAGAAGCGCAGGGCGGACGCCGCCGCGGTTCTCGCAAAGGACGCAGACATCGCGTCAAAGCTCTGATAAGTTTATAAATTTTCTTAAAATATAGGAGAAATGAAAATGGAAATGAAGCTTGTTTACACTGGAAAGACAAAGAACGTTTTTGAGCTCGAGAACGGTAACTACCTGCTCAAGTTTAAGGATGACTGCACCGGCAAGGACGGCGTTTTCGATCCCGGCGAGAACTCGATCGGTCTGACCATCGACGGTGTCGGCGACGTCAACCTCC
>CAYVUJ010000265.1:0-2679 GCA_964454825.1 uncultured Lachnospiraceae bacterium
CGCAGCGCGTACCCATGATGATACCCTCAAGAGGAGTGAGTCCCATGGAGGTATCAAAGCACTTGCCACCCTTGACAGCGGCGACGGAGCTTCCGTTTCCGAGGTGGCAGGTCACGATATTGACCTCCTCCGGCTTCTTTCCGAGCATAGCGGCGGTGCGCAGGGTGAGATATCTGTGGCTGGTGCCGTGGAAGCCATAGCGGCGGATGCCGTACTTCTCATAATACTCGTAGGGCAGCGCATAGAGGTACGCATAATCGGGCATTGTCTGATGGAAGCCGGTGTCGAACACTGCGACCTGCGGGATATCGCCCATAACCTCAGCACACGCGCGGATACCGGTGAGGTTTGCCGGATTGTGGAGCGGTCCGAGCTCAATGCAGTCGGTGATCGCCTCGATGACCTTGTCGTCGACGAGCACGGACTTCGAGAACTTCTCCCCGCCGTGGAGGACACGGTGTCCGACGGCGTCGATCTCATCCATGGACTTGATCACTCCGAGATCGGGATCGACCAGAGTGTTGATCACAAGACGGATCGCCTCCGCGTGGTTGGGAAGCTCCACCTGGATCTTGTAATCCTCTCTGCCCGGCACCTTGTGCTTGAAGCCGCCGATGTCGTTCTTCACCGCGATCTTGTCACAAAGTCCGCTTGCCATAACGCTCTCGTTTGTCATATCAATGAGCTGATACTTCACCGATGAGCTGCCTGCGTTGATTACGAGTATTTGCATAATGCACTCTCCTGTATATTTACCGATATTCCGGTTTATTTTACCGCTTAACGACATGTATTTTATCACATTTTGCGTCTCTTATCAACACTTTTTCCGAAATATCCGAAATTGACGGTACAAAATACGTTTTTTCGCCCCGGATCACCAAATTACAGGATAAAATTTCATATTGGCTATTTACATCTTTTAAGATGTGTGGTAAAATATAACTGAATTTGTTCATATTTTGCCGCCTCCGCGGCGGCGGACGGAGTTTAACATGAAAATAGCAGAAATCGCAGTGTTCATCATATACCTTGTATTTATGCTCGGTATCGGTGTCTTCTTCTTCCTCCGGACAAAATCCGGCGGAGAAAAAACATACTTTCTCGGCGGACGTCAGATGGGTCCGTGGGTGGCAGCGCTTTCCGCCGGTGCGTCCGACATGAGCGCGTGGGTCCTGATGGGCCTGCCTACCTCGATCTACGCCGCCGGTCTCGGACAGGTGTGGATATCCGTAGGTCTTGCGGTCGGATACACGATCTCGTGGATCACGGTCGCACCGAGACTGCGCAAGTTCTCGATCGTGGCCGATGACTCGATCACGATCCCGCAGTACCTTGCAAACCGCTTCAAATCGAAATCCGGCGTGCTTCAGGTCCTCTGTGCCGTCGTGTTCCTCGTGGCATACACGGTATACGCCGCGTCCAGCCTCAAGGCGTGCGGCACGCTGTTCAACACGGTGACCGGCCTCGACGCTAAGCTCGCGATGTATTTCTCCGCGCTGATCATCGTCGGTTACACCTTCCTCGGAGGCTTCTCCGCCGTGTGCTGGACAGACTTCTTCCAGGGAATGCTGATCTTCGGCGCGATGCTGATCGCTCCGATCTTCGCAGTCGGCATGATCAGCGATGCAAACACCGCCGCCATTCCGGGCGAATACTGGAACGCGTTCGGAAGCTGGAAGGACATTGTCTCCGGCTTCGGCTGGGGTCTGGGATACTTCGGAATGCCCCACATCATCATCCGCTTCATGTCGATCCGCTCACAGCGCGACCTCAAGAAGAGCGCGAAGATCGGTATCGTATGGACAGTGTTCGTCGTTCTTTTCGCGGCCGCGATCGGTGTTATCGGCCGCATGTATCTCGGACTTGACGCCGAGGTCGAGGCAAACTCTCTGGTATTCATCAAAATGGTCCGCAGTATCTTCCCCGGTGTGATCTCCGGTATCCTGCTCTCCGCAGTGCTTGCGGCGTCCATGAGTACGGCGGACAGCCAGCTCCTTTCGGCGGCGTCCTCCTTCGCGGCTGACGTATACAAGCCCTTCTTCAGAAAAAATAAGGCAAAAGACCGCGAGATGCTCTGGGCGGGACGCATTGTGGTGCTTGCAGTTGCCGTAGTCGCGCTCGTGATCGCGGCCAACCCAGATTCCGGCTCCATCATGTCTCTTGTATCGAATGCTTGGGGACTCTTCGGCGCGGCGATCGGACCTGTGATCCTGCTGTCGCTCTTCTGGAGACGCCTGAATCTCGCGGGAACCGTGGCGGGTATCGCAGTCGGAGCTGTCGTGGATGTTCTCTGGCTTGTGCTTCTCTCCGAAACCGGTATCTACGAGATCATTCCGGGATTTGCGGCGGGACTCATCGCGGCAGTCGTCGTCACGCTTGTTACAAAGGCTCCGTCAAAGGACATCGATAAGCTCTTCGATGCCGCCCTCGCATACGAGGACGCAGAGTGAGGGGAATTTAATATATTCACGGATATTAACGGGGGAGACCTTTTTTAGAAAAAAGGTCTCCCCCGAACCCCCTTCCAAAAAACTTTTGAGCATAGGTTTGAACAGACTTTTTTTATTTATGAGCTATGGTCAAGGAAAATGTGGTATAATAGACGCAGAAATCATTGCTTCGCAATGATTTACAGCTTCGCTGTTCCGTGCTTTGCACGGTATGCGTCATTGACGG
>CAYVUJ010000266.1:0-2661 GCA_964454825.1 uncultured Lachnospiraceae bacterium
CAAAAAACAGCAGGAGGTCGCCGAGATTCTCGTGAAGGATTACGTCCCGCTTATCCGCAGTGCAGTTGCAGATTATCCGGACGTATATATTCCGGGCGGCAATTGGGAGCTGTTCGAGGCAGCTGCCGTATTTTGCGGTGTGGCAAACAGGTGTCGTCTTTCGAATAATATCGATTTATCAAAGTATACAATAAAAACGACTGACGGCGGAAGCTACACTGCTTATGTTGATCTGCCGCAAAAGCAGATTGATACGGACTATGCTCCGACGCTTGAGCCTCAGAATCTGTGGGCATGCGGAGATATGAACCGCTGGTCGGATAAATATCCGGTATACTCATGGTCCGTCGACACCAAATACTGCTCGCGAGAGGGTAGATGGAAAAACAATCTGACCTCCGATTATGAGGCACTGTACGAATTCATGACCGGCGCGATCTGTGACGATCAGGCAAACGCGGAGAAATTCAAGCGGCTTCGCGAGAGAAACTTCATCACTGAGGACAACAGAGTGAACATCATGGTTGCGAAGGGGACGGCGGGTGATTTCTTTGCCAAAATGCCAGAGCTTGATGATTCGGTGAAAAATCTTTTTGCCGGGTATGCCCTCGAAAGTGCTGAGATGAGCGCCAAAAATTATCCTCCCCAAATGAGGGATTTGATAATAAGCTGGCAAATGGGCGCATTTGTGGATGAGTCCGTCGCCGTGATGGTCATGGATATCCTCTACGGAAACGGCACGTTCCGCCCACTCACGGAGAACGAAAAAGCGACGTCGAACCTGATCATGTTCGCCGACCGCCTGCCGGAGTGATATATGCGGGGGCTGCCACATACGCGGGGGCTGCCGCCCCCGGCCCCCTGCTTGGGCGCTGCCCAAACCCGCCGGGGGACCAGTCCCCCGGACCCCCAACTAAAGGCGAAGGGACAAGGTAACTGCCCCATGGCAAAGTCTGAGAGAACCTACGTATAATCCAATCGTTTTGCACAAACTTCATTGAATGGCACTTGCTCTAATCCCCCCTTTCAAAAATTTTTGCGGAGGGGGTCCGGGGGAGGGGCTTTTTCTCAAAAAGCCTCTCCCCCGCAATTTATTCATTTCTCAATTATTTCCCCAGCATATCGCACACGGCTTTGAAGCGCGCGTCGTTGCGCACACAGTCAAATACTGCCTCGTTCAATTCCTCCAACAGATCGCGAATAACCCCCGATTTTTCACCCGGAGCCCTTCTCACCCATCCGCCATCCTTACAGCCGCGGAACAGAAGCGACGTTTTTACATGCTCCCAGTCGTATGTCTCAAACACGACCGCATATTTTGCCGCCTCCTCGAGATGCGCGATCACCTTTTCCGCATCCCCTGACTTTGCGTAGATGCGCGCCATCTCTTCATTTGAGTATACAAGGAACTGCGAGAAGAAATCAAAGTCCTCATCCTCGTACATGATTTTGTACACATCCAGAATCTTCTGATTAATCTTCAGCTTTTCTTCATCAGTGTAGAGCGCATGGCCGGAGTCATCGCAAAGCTCGGAGAGATTTTTTGCAAACATAAGAGCACAAGTGATCGGTTCCTGAATCATTTTGTTCCTGTAAAGTCCGGCAAGCTTTTCGCCCTTGTATACGTAGGCGAGAAGATCGTTTCTTGTGATTTCGGGGAGCTTCTTTGCGCATTTCTCTGCGTCCGCAAGTCTGCCGCGGTCATTATAAACGTTAACCGCAGTTCTGATCGCCTCGGCTTTTATCTCGATATCCGCACATTCGTTCATGACCTTCTCGGCAAGCTCGAGTGATTCGTCGAGAAGCCGCTCCTTATCCGCGCCGCAGGAGTAGGCATTGCAGTACAAATTCCCCGCCAGCTGTTCCATCAGCTTATAGGAATTGGGGAATTCGTACAGTGCGCGGCGAAGCAGAGCCTCGGACTCGCCGCCTTTTCCTGCGTTGAAAAGGTCCATTGCTTCCATGCTGAGCTCGTCGATCCGCCTTTCGTTGTTTTTTACATTTACGGACAGAATCTCATCGGTGGTGACATTAAAAACGTTTGCAAGGATCGGGAGCTGTGACACGTCCGGGCAGGACTTATCGCACTCCCACTGGGACACGGCAGAGGCGGAGATGCCGAGATATTCCGCGAGCTGCTCCTGCGTGATGTCTCTCTCCCGGCGGAGCTTCTTTATTGTTGTTCCAATGGACATAATTACAGTCCTTTCGTTAAAATATATTCAAAAGCGCTTTTGTGATTATATTATAACCGCTGTGGACGCATTGTACAAGACAGCATTTATTGTCCGAAACATAAGAGTTGCTTATTTTTTTACAGTGAATATTGGGTGTAGGGATTTATGTGGGGCTGCCGCCATACACGGCATGAAGTTTGCGCTGTTAATGCCAATTTACGTGCCGTGTAGCGTAGAATGCCGCAAAGCGTCATTCTACCCGAGCTTATACCTGAATTTGATGTACCCGCCAAAGGGACAATTGTCCCTTCGGAATCCCGACAAAAGGAAGGGTTAGGGCAACTGCCCTGCGGCGAAGTCAGGGAGAACCCACTCAGGGGCAGAGTGCAGGCATTGAGGTTTGCACAAAGTCGCTTGGGTTTGAGAAGCCTTCATTGGGAGTTATCAATATTCCCTTTCCCCTTTCAAAGTTTTTTGGAAGGGG
>CAYVUJ010000267.1:0-2650 GCA_964454825.1 uncultured Lachnospiraceae bacterium
GAAAAGAGAGCAGTCTACTGGGTGTTGTGCGCCGGCTCCCAGGAGCTTGTTGCCCTGTCTGTACATGATAGTGGGATTCAGATAAAGCATCGGCAAAATATACCGGAACTTTTAAATATTTATTGCAGAAGCTTTTCTCTAATTAATGATATTCTGTATATAGTATCATCTACGGGAAAAATTGTTGGATGTCAATGGGAGAACGATGCCTGGAGGTCTGTGCAGACCTATATGGTATCTGAACAATATCACGGAATCAATGATATTATGTATCTGAATGGAAAATATTATATTTCTGTTTATCAAAATAAAACGGGCGACGTACAGCCTGCATTGCTTCAGGCAGATACACTACAAAATCTGGAATCCGGAAAATACGATAATCTCTATAAGTCATGCCAGATGCAGGGGGTACCATATTTTTTCTCTTTGGTAGACGGAAAAGTATGCATACCTGAGATTGATATTAGCAGCAGAATCGTTTTATACGATTTTAATCTGAAACCAACGGAAACCTTATTTGATTTTGGAAGTCCATTATCAGAAGATAAGGACTACAATACAGCCTGCATGTTATCCATGTCCCTGGAATAGCAGGTTGTATATTCAGCCAGGGGAGCAGGTTGAAAAAAGGTTATTCATCCAGCCCCCGTTTCACCGCATACACCGCCAACTGCGTGCGGTCTTTTCTCCCCGTTTTTTCTAACAGATGGGAAACATGATTGCGCACTGTCCCCTCTGCCAGAAACAAAAGACTTGCAATCTCCTTATTGTCATATCCCTGCGCCACCAGCCGCAGCACATCCCGCTCCCGTCCGGTAAAATCCGTCTCCTCCTGGAATTCCTCCTGTTTATTCTGCCACTGCAGACTTTGGAACTGCTGGCGCATCCTGCCATACACACTGTCCCCAAACACACTGATTCCCTGGTACACGCTTTTTACGGCGGCAATCACCTTGGCGTCCTCCGACTCCTTCAAAATATATCCGTCCGCTCCGCTGCGGACCGCCTTCTCTATGGTCTCGTCATCGTCAAAGGTGGTAAGCACCAGCACCTTTATGTCGGGAAGCGTCTCCTTGATTCCCCGGATTCCGTACTCTCCATCGTATTCCGGCATACGCATATCCATCAAAACCACATCCGGCTTATGAACTTTACACTTTTCCATAGCCACCCTTCCGTCCTCTGCCAAAGCTACCACCCGTATCTGCGTGTCCTGCTCCAGCACCGCTTTTAACCCCTGACGCAGAATCATCATATCATCTGCAATCAGTACCCGGATTTGTTCCATGGGATATCCCTCACTTTCTGCTAATCTCACGCTTCCACCGGGAACCGTATCACCGTCAAAAATCCCTGCCCCGGCTCGGAAGAAAAACGGACGGAGCCCTTCTTCGCCTCCACTCTCTCCCTGATTCCTGCCAGTCCCTGGCTGTCCACGATTTCATCACAGCCCGCACCGTCGTCCGCCATGACCAGCTCCAGCTTCTCCTCCTGAAACCGCAGTACAATCTCCATCTCCGAAGCATCGGCATATTTCAACATATTTGTAATACTCTCCCGCACGCAGTCGTGCACCGTCTGGCTAAGGGAAAGATATCTGTCATCCTCCGTCCCCTGCACCGTCACTTCCACCGGAACCTCCTTGACCTGGTCTGCCAGCCGCAATACTGTCTGGGTCACCAGCTCGCTCTCCTGCTCCCGCTTCATCTGGTTAATGGATTCCCGCAGTTCCCTGATGCCTGCCAGGGAAAGCTCCCTCGCCTGCTCCAGATATTCCTTTACACTGCTATTCTCCTGTTTCTCCAAATCCACCATGGCAAGTTTCATATAGGACTGAATCATAGTAAGGGTATGCCCCGCCGTATCGTGGACCTGACCGGCAATCCTTCCCCGCTCCCGCTCTAACATCAATTTCTGGTCTGCCACTGCCAGGGAACGGGTCTGCTCCAATAATGCATAATAGTTCTGCATATCCTTGACCACCAGCACATACACTTCCCCGTTTCCTGTGTTCCAATCAGACGGCATCTCCAACGCCGTAAAATTTCTGCCGTCTCCCCGGTACACCTGTATCTGTAAATGACTGTCCCTTCCAAGGGACACCATCCCATTCTCTTCTATTTTTCCTGTTTGCAGCCGCTGCCAAATCTCATCCAATGTCTTTTCCTGCGTGATGTCCAGCAGACGATAAAATGCCGGATTGTAAAATACCGCCTCACCATCCCGCTCAAAAATGGCAACGCCGTCCTCCAAATCGGAAACAACCTTGTCAAACGCCGCCACATTAATTTCCATAAAACGGTATTTGATGGTGGCAAGCAGTACAAACACACCCGATACCGCAAATCCCATAGGTGTAATGTCATAGCTGACCGGCACAAAACCAGCCATATAAAAACCATTTAAGATTACCGGGAAAAGCACGGCGGCAATAATGTAATTGCGCCCCACACTGCCGCTCTTTTCTCCCTGAAAAGATTTGTACAGCAGGACGGCGCCCAGGAAAACAAACAGATACGTCAATGCCACGTTACTGTAAAAAAATACGCCGTGGGTAATCTCTTTTTCTGAAAATACCGGATAATACATATGATGCCACCCGTTGGTAGCCATCAGTATATAATGCACTGCCGACAGGAAAAACGCT
>CAYVUJ010000268.1:0-2645 GCA_964454825.1 uncultured Lachnospiraceae bacterium
AACGTATACATTTTCCCTGCCGGGGTCGAGTTAATCATCCCGGATATTGAGACAAAAACGACGGCGGACAACCTTCCGCCATGGAAGAAGGTGAGCGGGTGAGCGATAAAAACATAGCTCGCCGCGCCGACTGCTCCGTTGTGTTCGGCGGTACGGACATCACAACGGAGGTGTACCCGTATCTTTTGTCCTTGCAATACACGGACAACGAGGAGGACTCAGCCGACGATCTGCAAATACAATTGCAGGATCGTGACGGTCTGTGGCTTCAAAAATGGCTCAACACCGCAATACAGACAGCCGCCTCTGGCGCGGAGTACAGCGCAAAGCCTGCGAGCGATGAAAAGAGCTCTTCCCTTTCAAAGAAAGAGACAACCGTAACAAGATACATGGTATCAGCTCCCGGCGGGGCCGCCGTGCGGAGCCGGGCGGGCGAGCAATATTATCTCTATGGCTCGCTCGCCTACGGGACATATATCGACGTTATCGGCTGGCTCGGGGATTGGGCGAATTTTGTGTACTCCGAAAAAAATGCTTATGTGCGCGGCGACTGCCTCACGGCAACGACAGTCACGGAGGGCGACACGGCTTCCGGCGCGGGCAATGAGCGGGTCGCGGAGAGAGGACTCAGAATCAGCGCGGCGATCGTGCGTGAAAACTGGCACGGCGACGGCAAGGATGAGCTTCTCGACTGCGGGTGCTTCGAGCTTGACAGCGTGGTCGCTCAGGGTCCGCCCTCGACGGTGACGATCAAGGGGACGTCACTCCCGTATACCGCCTCGGTGCGGCAGGTGGAGAAGAGCCGCTCGTGGGAGAGCTATTCACTTTCCGGAATCGCAAATGAGCTCGCGCATTCAAACGGAATGGCGTGCATGTTTCTGTCCGCGAACGATCCCCGGTACGACCGGCGCGAGCAGTACCGCATGAGTGATATCGCCTTCCTGCAGGCGCTTTGCCGCGACGCGGGGTGTTCGCTCAAGGTGACGAACAATATCATTGTGATATTCGATCAGGCAGAATATGAGAAGAAGCGCCCGGTCATGACGATCACTCCGGGCGGAGGATACACGAAATACAAGCTCTCAACGGGGACGAACAACACGTACAGCTCCTGCCGCGTGAGCTGGGTGACGTCCTCCGGAGAAGTGATCGAGGCGACGACATACGCCGAGGACTACAAGGAAAACGACGAGAAAAAGCAGTGCCTTGAGATCAGCCGAAAGGTGTCGGGCGTCGCCGAAGCCGAAGCCCTCGCTGCTAAGTATCTGCGCCTGCACAACAAATACGAGCTGACGGCGTCCTTCACGTTCCCCGGAGATACGCGCCTTCTCGCAGGGTGCGTCGTCACACTTTCCGGGTGGGGGGCTTTTGATGGGCGGTACGTTATCAAAAAAGCCGTCCATAAGATCGCAAACAGCGGGTACACGACGCAGATCGAGCTTCGCCGCGCTCTTGCCTCCGACAGTGACAGCGAAACGGCGGATGGCTCGGTGGGCAAATACGAGAGCGGCGATCTTGTGCTCTGCAATGACGGTGTGCAGTATTTTGCCACGGGCGAATATATGCAGGCGTGGGTGCCGGTAACAGCGCTTTACGTGCGTCAGAGCAGCAAGGACGGGACAATGCTGCTTCTATCAACCGATCCGGCGGCGGATGTATATACCGGCTGGGTGTACGCATCCGACGTGCATCCGGCATGAGAGGAGGATCAAGTGCAAGGACAATTCAGAAAAGGCAGAGTGACGGACGTCGACGAGGGCGCGTGGTGCATTCGCGTCGTGTTTCCGGACAGCGGAATGGTCTCCGGCTGGCTGAGTGTGATCCGGCGCGGGGACGACTGGCTTCCCTCGCTCGATGATACCGTACTGTGCGTTTATGACTATGGCTCTGACACAGATGATTGCAGCCTTGATGCAGACGGCTTTGTGCTGGGGGTGGTATCGTGAAGGTCGGACGGCTCGGTGATGTGAATTTTGAGGTGTCGGGCGATGTGATCAAGACACTTCGCGATCTGTCTGTTACGCACTCGGCTCAGAAGCAGACGCACAGCCGACACGGGATGAAGGGACTGGTGGAGTTTACCGGTGTTGATCCTGCGACAGTAGAATTCAAAATTTTACTCTCGCGGTATCTCGGCGCAAATGTGCGCGGGGACTATGAGACGCTTCGGGGCTACACAGAGGGCGGCAAGGCGCTGATATTGACAATAGGCGGTCAGACATACGGCGATCACCGCTGGCTGATCACCAAGCTCAAGGCGAACGCGGAGCATTTTGATCGCAGAGGCGAGATCGTGACGATGGAGGTATCCATGTCACTGATCGAATATCTGAAGAGGTGAGGTTATGAGATACAAGATTCGAAGCGATCAGCCCGTCGAGGTGAGGCTGTGCGAGAGTGACGAGGTACGGTCGGTGATGCAGAATGTGCAGATGATACTCTCCACGCGGCGCGGCACGGTACCGATGTACCGCGACTTCGGATTGCCGATGGAGTTTATCGACCGTCCCTCACCGGTAGTCGAGAATATCCTCGCCGCCGAAGTGCGCGAGGCGCTCGAAAACTACGAGGGGCGGGCCGTCCTCAAATCTGTCGCGGTCGACTACGACGCCGAGGGGAAAATGTATGCAACTCTGGATGTTGAG
>CAYVUJ010000269.1:0-2642 GCA_964454825.1 uncultured Lachnospiraceae bacterium
TGGTTTTGTTTTCGAATTTGACAAGATAGAGGCCGGAAGTGAGAGAGGTGCGATTAGCGCGGTGACCCTCGATGGTGAACACTTCGGCATTAGCGGGAGCATGAAGAATACCGTTTTCGAAGTAAATTTCTTTGCCCTTGTCAATGTCGTTTATGCCAGTTGTTGTGCCCCATTCAAAAGCGTTCCCGATCGTTTGCTTGGATGTATTGCCAGAAGCGTCCGATAGGTTAAATTCCAATGAATACTTGTTGCCTTTAATACCGGGAAAATCCTCAAGGCTCACCTCATAGAAGCGACGAATCAGATTTTGACCATATTCATAAAATAATTCATCACGTATCATTTTAATATTTAAGTCATAATCATCTATTTCTGCTATTGAAGCTGAAATGGAAAATTCAGTGTCGTCATCTTCTTGACACATAAGATATATCTTCGAATTTGATGTGGCAATGTCTCCGATTGAGCAGTCCTTGTTGCGCAATTGCCAACGAACTACCTGAGGTACGAAGTAATCTTCATTGCGAGTATCAATATGAACAGTATTACTCACAATAGCCTTTGGATCATCAGTTTTCCACATCGCAGATAGTACTACGTCAAATACTCCTTGCTCTTTGTAGTTTTCATAGCTCCACTCCTCCCAGTCAAATGATTCAACAGGTTCATTTTCTGCCAATATTGTTCCGTTATATTTAGCTGACAATGAATATGGAAGAGAGTATGAAGATAAGCAGGGATAACGAAATAATGGCCAAATCCCAAAACTGGAATACCAATCGCTAATATAGCTATAAGCGTACGCAGAAAGAATTGGCGCATCTGACAAGAATACAGTCTGAGAAGTCTTCTCAAAAGAGAAGAGCTCATCATATGGCAATAAGAAAGATTCTTCTGGGTATTCTCCATTATAATAACCGTAACTATCAATGCACATATAATTACCCTGCGTAGTATAATATATTCCTGGTCCAGATGCAGTAACATACTCATAGTAAGAGTATTCTTTGTCATCCCAATCTTCTATTATTTTTACCCTATCAGTTGCGACAATGGGCACTACTATTAAGTCAAATGAATCAGGTGAGGTTAGATCACTCGGGGTGGAATTTATAAATAATGGAAAATCGTCTGTTATACCAAGATGATCGGGCAGAAAACTTGTTGTCCCAATATTCCAATCTGCTCCTTTCCAAGCTATTTCGGAAGTTATTCCGATATCCCTAACATCAGAATTTAGTCCAGGAAGTTCTGAATTAAAGTGTACATGCATAAGATCATAGCCATTAGGGTCATTTTGAATATGCAAATTTGAGGTGATTGGGCCAGAATGAGTCACGCAGTTAGTATAAGCACCTTTTTCATCAATAACGGACATATTGGCAACATAAATCCAATTTTCAGATAAATCATTAACATATACTATGTCTTTGACGATTCCGTAACTTATAAAATTGAGACAATAGTCTCCATTAATATTTATTATAGAGCGACATAAATTACAATCAATATTTCCCATTACACCAATTATTTCGCCATTTTCATCGTATATGAACGGATCAGGTAGTACATCTGTCCCATTGGGGAAAAGGCAGCTTGCTGTAATGCGGTTTTTTGCATCGCTCTGCCGGAATGTGATGGTAGTGTCACCGTCAATCTTTACGTTCTCTTCTACTATATAAAGGTATGAAATAAGCTCCGTAATATCTTTATTTTCATCAACTTCATACATTACTGAACTCAAGATAATCGTGTATTCTCCTTCAGGTACATAGCATCCCCATTCATAACCTTCTTCTATCATGTATTCATTTGGGTAATAGGCATAATTATAATAGTCTCTGCCATACGCGCCATCGCCCTTGCACACATATACTTTCCATGGCTCGTAAATACATCCTTCCGGAGCCTCCTCGTCTTCTACAGCGAATCTGACTGCAAATCCTTCTGGTTCTTCTGGATCCTGTGAGCCAGCTGGATCACGCAATGGGCTTTTTAACATGGAAGCCTCCTTAGTGTCAGTTGAGATTTTGAAGCTGTCGAGGGACTTTGACTGGCGCATGGCTTTCTGCACGTCTGGCAATTGAGTATGATCTACTACCAAATTTTCAGGTTTGCCATCCTTTGTCCTGTGGCGTACTATCACATCGTCGGCATTTGCAGGCACACAATTAGCGGCTAATAACATTGTAAGTCCGACAACAATCAGGTTAAAAATCTTCATGTTTTTTAACTTTAGATTTGTGAATACTATCTCCGCTCCCTGAATGGCAATATAGCTATCTTCGGCGGATTCGGTGGCAAAGGTAGGCTTACGCAACTATTTTAGCAAAAAAGTGAGGGGTATTTTAGGGGTATTGGGGTAAAAATATATGGTTTTTAGAGGTATTTGGCTTATCTTTGTCTTTTGAAAACCAAATGCGTTATGAAAAGATGAGATTTACTATAATCATAGTTCTTGTATTTTTGATGGCTTCATGTAGTCGGACACGTACGGCACATGACATATACAGATGGGAGAACTCAACTCCCGAGGCTGATTCCTTGCTTGTCAATCTGGAACGAAGTTTCATTGACTATGTGTCTTCGGATTCTCTCCTTAGGCTTGTTAATGAGCTGGATTCTTTATCTAAGGAAGATGG
>CAYVUJ010000270.1:0-2641 GCA_964454825.1 uncultured Lachnospiraceae bacterium
GGGGAAGCCCCGCAGTTTGATGATATTACGATGCTGTGCCTGGAATATAAAGGGTCTCTGTAGTCGGAATGGGGTGGGCAGAGTGGATATTGACATTGGTGTGGGGAATTTGTGATGAAGCAAGATGAAAACCAGAATAAAAATCAGAATAAAAATCAACTTCTGAAGGCGGCAGGATTGAGTACACCAGGCAGTTTTACCAAATATTAAAAAAAGCATTTTTTGTTGACAAATATTGTATCATAGTATACAATCTCAATCATATAAATAAAAGCAATCTTTTTCAAACGAGCAATGGGGCTTATTACCAGGCTCGTTTTTTTGTTTGTATTTGGAAGGCGGATGCGGAACTGGAACAGGAGGATTGAGATCCCGGACTGTTGTACCTATATCAGTACGGACATGCTGGAGGATACCATGCGCCTCATGCTGAATAAGGACCTGATGCAGCGGGGTATGCCATGAGGCAGAGGGACAGCCTTACATCCCTGCAGGCGGCGGTCATGGATGACATGAAAAGAAAGATTGCCGGGTACAGGATGGGGAAAAAGCAGGCACAGCAGGAAAAGGATATGTTGTATGAAATATGTATCGGGGGAGCTTCAGGTAGGCGCTTACCATAAACGAGCAGATGAACTGGCAGGACAGATATCCGTCCTGTCCGCAAAGGAGTTGGAAGCTACCGCAGAACTTTCCGGTCTGGAAGACGAATACCGCAGGATGGAAGACGATATGAAGCAGGTCATCCGATACTCACGTCTGGAGGAACTGACACAGAAAGCAGTTGATGCGTTTATCAAAAGGATTTATGTTTATAAAGACAAGCGGGTGGAGATAGAATGGATTTTCCGAGGCTGGCCTTCCCGGACATTTCATACAGATGTTTAAGTAAAACGAGGTGGACGGAATGGATACAAATTTGTGTGTAAAGGGACGATATACTTGCTCTTTGACTGGTTTCCTTGTTATAATAAGCTATATTTTGTTGCATAGCCCATAATATGGTAAAAAACAGGGAAAGAAGGAATCAGAAATGAGCCAGGGAAATGAAATCAAAGGTAGAACCAGCGGTTTAAACCGACGGGGGATAGGGGTCACGATAAAGCTGGTGGCAGCAATCTTTGTCAGCATTATTATTGCTGTGTCGGCTTTGCTGGCAGTGGTGTATGACAGGATGTCTCAGGCGCTTCTGGAGAAGAGTGAGGAAATACTGCGTACCACTACTGACAAGACGCTTCAGGAGACAAGGGCATGGATGAACAGGACGCTCACCATGTTGGAAATGCAGAGAGATACTATACAGTATGAGAATATGAGTATCCCTGAAATGCAGGAATATATCAAGCATACGGTGGAACAGAATGATGCTTACCCGGCTGGATTGTATGTGGCATTGGCGGACGGTTCCCTGTATCATGCATCCTTCGTGCCGGGGCCGGGGTTTAACGCGTTGGAGAAAAGCTGGTATCAGAACGGACTGTCCTCTGAAGCTTTTATATTAGGAGACGTATATTTTGATGAGGACAGCCAGTCTTATGTAGTGGGAGCATCCGGAGTGCTGAAGGACAGGAACGGCGCAGTACGGGGCGTTGCAGCAGCGGACGTATATCTGGATTCCATCTCTAATATTGTCAGCAATATTCAGATTGAGGACACAGGAGGAATTTTCCTGGTAGATACCCGCACGGATACCATTATCGGACACAGGGATGCGGCAGTGGTTGGAGAGAAGCTGAGTGAGGCCGACAACGGTATGTATGCCTATGCGGAGGAGCAGATTCAGGCCGGGCGGATGGGACTGAGCCTTTATGGAGATACCTATATTCAGGTGGAAGAGGTTGCGGACAGCAGCTGGATAGCAGTAGCTTATGTGTCCAGACCGGAGGTCTTGTCGGAGCTTCAGAACTTGACCGTGACCATGGTGAAGCTGTCAGTCATAGCGGTATTTGTACTGCTTCTTCTTGTGGTTATCCTGACACAGAGTATCATTGGCAGACCGGTAAGAGAACTGAGCCGGGTGGCTACCCGGATTGCGGAAGGCGATTTGGATCAGACCATCCGTTATAAATCCAGAGATGAACTGGGCGTACTGGCGGACAATTTCAATCGGGTCACCGTGAGACTGCGTGGATACATAAAATATATCAATGAGATTTCGGATGCCCTGCTGGAGATTGCAAAGGGGAATCTGGCATTTGAGTTGGAAAGCGAATATACCGGAGAGTTTGCGAAAATCAGGAATTCGCTGGAGGAGATATCTGTTGAACTGAATGGCGTCATGGGGCAGTTAAGCGTTGCTTCCCGGGATGTTGCTGCTGGTTCAGCGCAGGTTTCCAGCAGTGCGGTAAGCTTGTCCCAGGGCTCCACAGAGCAGGCGGCGGAGGTACAGGCGCTGGCGGGACACATCGGTGAAGTGTCCGCCAGTGTGGAACAGATTGCGCAGGATGCACAGAAGGCCAGCAGTATTTCAAAAGAAGTCAGGCAGGGTCTGCTGGAGAGCAATACAAAGATGCGGAATATGACGGAGGTGATCCAGAAGATAAACGACAAATCCAATGAGATTCACTCCATTGTCAAAACAATTGATAATATCGCGTTCCAGACCAATATTCTTGCGCTGAATGCGGCAGTGGAGGCTGCC
>CAYVUJ010000271.1:0-1508 GCA_964454825.1 uncultured Lachnospiraceae bacterium
CTGTGCAGCGTAGGAAGTCTGCTGCTCTTCGGAATCCGTTGAAACTCTCGCATACACAGCAACTCTTCTTTTTGTAACTGTGTTGATTGGCGTAAATGTTGTACGGTTCAATTTAGCAGGTATTTTGGTTACTGTTGGCATTTCTTTCTACTCCTTTCTCGTGTTGTCTGTGCAGCCTTTTCTCTCATTTCCTGCGTCCAGCTTTCAGAACGGGAACGATCCGCCCAGCGGACAGTTCTCTCATGTCCGTCATGGAAGATGAAAGTCAGCAGATTTGGTTTCGGAACAAGAATCTGCTTGATTTCGCTTTGGAAAATCTCGTTATCAAATTCATTAAGCTGTAAAACCTCACAGCAAACTTTATATAATGTATCCTCCGGAATCTGCTTGGAAGTCGGACAAAATTTTTTACCACGATTGTTATAGGTTGCACATATCCACACAACTCTGGTGACGGTTGTTTTTCGGCGGTAGTTTTTTCCGCAGCATCCGCAAGTTATCATACCTCGGAAAGGATAAGCTGTGTCGCAGCTCTTTTTCGGGCTAAATTTTTGCTGTTCCCTTAAAAGCTTCTGCACCTGCTGAAATGTCTCACGGTCTACAATTGGCTCATGAGCATCCTCCACATAATATTGCGGCAGCTGACCTTGATTTTCCATTTTTCGTTTCGTCAGATGATTTTCACGAAACGTTTTCTGAAGCAGAAGGTCGCCGCAGTATTTTTCGTTTCTGAGGATTCTGCGGACAGCATCCGGAGTCCATGAACGGCTGTTTTTCGTTTTAATCCCCATCTCATTGAGCTTGTTTGAAATAGCAAGTTTTCCCATTCCCGACAAATAGCTGTTAAAAATCAGCTTGACGATTTCCGCTTCCTCCGGCACAATTTCAAGCATACCGTTTTTGTTTCGCTTGTAACCAAGCATTGTAATGCTGCCGACCTTACCCTGTTCAAAGTCTTTACGGATGCGCCATTTCTGATTTTCGCTTGCAGAAAAGCTTTCTTCCTGAGCGTAGCTTGCGAGAATCGTCAGCATAAGCTCGCCGTCTGCCGAAAGACTGTGGATATTCTGCTCTTCAAAATAAACATCTACGCCTAAGCCTTTCAGTTCACGGACAGTTTCAAGCAGCGTGACCGTATTTCGGGCAAATCTCGATATTGACTTCGTAATTACAAGATCAATACGCCCCGCTCTGCATTCTGCAAGCAATTTCTGGAAATTTTCACGGCTGTCCTTTGTACCCGTCAGGGCTTCATCAGCATACACGCCGCAGAACAGCCATTCGGGATTGCTCTGAATCAGGTTGTTGTAATAGCTGACCTGTGCCGACAGGGAATGCAGCATTGCGTCCTTGCCGCTGGATACTCTTGCATAGGCAGCCGTTCTGAACAGCTTTACTTTTTGTGCGTTGGGGAACTCGATTTTCTCAACAATTCGTTCCATAAACACCACCTCCTCGCTTACCATATTCGCTCTAAATCGGCGAAAAGTCAACGATTTTCAGCGAAA
>CAYVUJ010000271.1:1518-2636 GCA_964454825.1 uncultured Lachnospiraceae bacterium
ACGAAGATATGCCGTACTTTCTGGTCATAATTGTATCAATTTTGTGATACTCAGTCTTAGTGATAACGCCGTCATTGAGAAGGGAGCGAACCCATGCCATGACGGTTTGGTACTGCATCACGTTCTGAATTTTTTCGTTTGACATGCGACCCCTCCTTCGACCTTCCGTAGCAGGTACGGGAGCAATATTTCTGATTTAAGCTGCGGTAGGCGCTGAATTCATTTTTGCATACCGGACAAATAAAAATTTGTTCTGATTTGCGGTGAATTTCGGCAGAGTGATTTCTCCACCATAAATTCCGGCATTGATCGGAACAGAATTTTTTAACTTTGCGATGCGGAATCTGTGGAATTCCGGCACCGCATTGCAGACACAGGGATATATTTTCAGCGGTGCGCTCTCTCCGACCGCCGAGGTCGTGCCTTTTGCAGTAGGATTTTACTGTATTCAGCGGAAGTGACAGTATTTCAGCAATTTCGGCATAAGGCACACCTTTTTCACGATATGCTTCAATTTTGGCTTTATTTGACGGTTTCATAGAGCCTCCTTATAGGACGAGAAAAGGCAGGAGCGTTCAACTCCTGCCATAAAAAATTACACCTTTTCAAGCGTACCCTTGTAGTTGTCGTTTCCAATCTGAACAGTGATATTTACCTTGTTATCAGGTTCAGGCATAGGAGATTGCCCGAAGCCGTTCAGTCCTTTTCCCTTGATAATTGCAGGAAAATCAGTAGTGCAAATATCAAGGTCAACATTACCGTTTATGCCTGAAACAGAGCCTTTTTCAGAATACTGCCACAGAGAATATGAACCGCTGTAATTCGTCTGACTTACCCAGTATGCAAGCCAGATCGTGTAGCGGTTTTTGATGTCATCGGCAGTATGCGTTGTGAGCGATGATGCAGAGCCGTACAGACCTGTGAAATATCCTGCGGATTCAACTTTTTCAAGGAACGCTTTCATGATTGCGGAGACCTTTTCCTTGCCAAGTTCAAATTGCTTTTTCTCTTCTACATCGAAATAAACAGGAAATTCAAACTGCTTTCCCTTGATAACAGACAGAAACACATCGGCTTCCAGTCTTGCTTCATCTTCGGACATTGCGTAGGAATACCAG
>CAYVUJ010000272.1:0-2633 GCA_964454825.1 uncultured Lachnospiraceae bacterium
ACCGTGAGTAAAGTAGACGGCGATGTGAGCCTGGATACGTCGGGGGCTGGTTCGGTACGGATCGAGAGCGGTAAGATTGGCAGGCTGAAAGTGGATCTGAGTGGTGTCGGTTCGGCGCGCGTGAAGAACAGCGGAATTGCGACTCTGAAGGCAGAGGCGAGCGGGACTGGTAAAGTGGAGATCGACGCGGTGGTCGGCGATGCGGATCTGGAAGTGAACGGGATGAGCAGTATCTGGGTGAAGGCCGTGAAAGGAAAGCTGAAGAAAGACAGATATGGGATGGGGCGGATTATGGTAGGATAACTGCCTGTTCGTGTGGGATAGATTGTGAAAGATTGATTCCCTGTTCGTGTGAGATGGATTATGAAAGACCGGTTTCCTGTTCGTGTGGGATGGATTTTGAAGGACTGATTCTCCTTTCCCCTTGAGATTTGTTCCTTGAGGATGATGAAGAAAAACCGTCGGGCTGAGAGGCGCGGCGGTTTTTGATGGGGTATTATAGTGCTAATGTTTGGATTTTTTGGTGAGGTGTGATATAATGTGGGTAATTATGGCGAATGGTTCAAAGGGTGCAAAAACGGATATTATTACTTGGGAAGCTGAGGAATATATCGTAAGGGATAAAACAGCTTGGTGGTATGTGGGGCTAATCGCGGTGGGGTTGGCGCTGTCGGCGGTGTCGGTGCTATTGCAATGGTGGAGCTTCTTGGCGGTGGTAATCCTGAGCGTGGTGTCGCTGATTATCTATGCGATGCGGCCGCCGCGGATGTTGCGTTATTCCCTGAGTAATAAGGGGGTTAGCGAGGGGGATAGATTGTATGAATACTCGGAGTTTAAGTCGTTTGGGATCTTGCAGGAAAATGGTCATTTCGCGATTGTGCTCACGCCGACGAAGAGGTTTTCTCCGCGACTGATGGTGTATTTTCCTCAGGCGCAGGGTGAGGAGATCGTGGATGCTTTTGGGGCGAGGTTGCCGATGGAAGAGGTAAGGTTGGATTTGCTGGATAAACTAATTAAATTTTTGAGGATTTAATTAGCAGATGGAGCCTTTGTGACAGCTAGCGCGATACTGCGTTAATGACTGCGTTGCTCGCTCTCGGTACGTCTTAGTACCGTTCGCTCCGCTACTCATCATTGCCTTGTCTCGCACTGCTCTCACAAAGGGTTCGAGTTAGCATGGATGCAGGTGATTCGTTTGTGATGCTACCCTTTTTGTACTGAAATATTCTTTTGCGAATGGTTTGTGGACCTTTTTGGATAAAGTTCTTGCGGATTTAAAATTTGTGGTATAATGAGATATATACGATAGTAAAGTAAAAGTTAATAAGGTGGGTAAAAATATGAACCAAAACCGCAATAAAGATAATGATTTGCAGCGGGCGATTGATGAGATCACCCAGAAGGGTAGTGCTGCAGGTGCTCCGAAGCCAGCTGCTCCAGCTCCGATGGGCGCCGGGATGCCACAGCCAGCTGCACCAGCGCCGGCTGCGATGAAGATGCCTCAGCCAGCCGCTCCTCAGATGGCGATGCCAAGCATGCCTTCGATGGGTAGTGGTGCCTTTGGCCGTCCGATGGGCTATGGCTCGGATATTTCTAAGGTGAAGGAAGCGGCACTCAAAGAGCTCTTCCCAATCATGGATCGGGTAGAGGTTGATCCTGAGAAGCGTTTCTTGCTCTTCCAGGAAATGTTGACGACAATGCGTGATAAAGCGGTGATTGCGCCAGCTTATGAAGCGGCTCGCCAGATTCGCGATGATAAGATTAGGGCGGATGCGTTGCTGTACCTCATCAATTCGATAGACGAGATGTCACTTTAATAAAATAGACCCTCCCAGAGGGTCTATTTTATTAGGTGGCTTTAGCCCGCTCTGGCTACGTAAGTAGACAGAGCAGACAACCACCCGCTATGCGGGTGCGCATTGATAGTTATACTAATAACACCCTTCTAGTTTTATAATAAGGATTAGTTCAAGTCCAAGTTATAAAATCTAAGAAAGGTGTTACTATGGCAGAAAAAGCAAATAGTCTATCGCATACCAAATGGTTATGTAAATATCACATAGTTTTCTCTCCAAAATACAGGAGGAAGGTTATATACAATCAATACAGAAAGAGCCTCCAGGAAATCATCATTAAGCTATGTAAGTACAAAGGAATAAAGATCCTGGAAGGACATATGATGCCGGATCATGTTCATTTACTACTAAGTATTCCGCCTAAGTACAGTATAGCACAGGTAATGGGGTATCTCAAAGGTAAGAGTGCTCTCATGATGTTTGACAAGCATGCAAACCTAAAGTACAAATTTGGCAATCGCCATTTTTGGGCAGAAGGTTATTATGTAAGCACTGTAGGACTCAATGAATCCACAATAAGAAAATATATACGAGAACAAGAGAATCATGATATTGCGCTTGATAAGCTAAGCGTGAAGGAATATGAAGACCCCTTTGAGGGGTAGTGAAGAGTCAATAACAATTCTTGGACTTGAACTAGTCCAAGCCAGCGCCTTGAGACGCTGGTTGGTAACATGCCCTTATAGGGCAACAACAAACCACCCCTTGGAGGGGTGGTGTTGATTTTCTCCACCCCTGTTAGCAAAAGCCCTAACACGACCTCATAGGTCGCGTTCG
>CAYVUJ010000273.1:0-2624 GCA_964454825.1 uncultured Lachnospiraceae bacterium
GATCCCGCGCTCGCTGACCTCAAACTTCGCAGGACAGAACGCGTATAACTCCGCGATAAGGAATACATGCGGATTGATGATACTCATTCCGCTCATTATCATGTATCTTTTCGCGCAGAAGTACATCGTTCAGGGAATCGAACGCTCCGGTATTACCGGCTGATTCAAATTACCTAAAAGAGCAGAGACACTGTCTCTGCTCTTTTTCTGTCCGCACGAAGTCGGTGTTTTCCGTACCTCGTCGCGCCTCGCCGCTTCCGCGCTACACCATTGTAACGACGTCGTACCCGAGCGGTGAACTTCGCGTGTCCTACTCGCCTCAACTCACTGCCCATCTCAGATAATAACCTGTCAAACATTTTCCAAAAATTCATTTAGAGTTAATATCCGTATGATATAATTTACACAAAGATATATAAAAGAGCACAGAGGATCGGAGGTGCAGATGTGGGAAACAAATACTCAGAGATAACGCCGTACATTTCAGGACTGGCGGAGCTTGCGCGTGGCGAGGATAAGATCGACGAATCGCTGTACGAGAAATATCAGGTGAACCGCGGACTGCGCGATTTGAACGGACGTGGCGTTATGACCGGACTTACCGAGATTTCGGAGATCGAATCAAACCGCGTCGAGGACGGTCAGACCGTACCCTGCGACGGACGGCTTTTCTATCGCGGTATTGATGTCCGCGATCTCGTGCACGGATTTACCGCCGATGGACGCTTCGGATTTGAGGAAACGGTCTACCTGCTCCTTTTCGGCGTACTTCCGAACGCAAAGGAGCTTGCGGATTTTACGGCCCATCTTGAATCCTGTCGGACACTGCCTACCCACTTTGTCCGCGATATTATTTTGAAGGCGCCGAGCCGCGACATGATGAACAGCCTTGCGCGCAGTGTGCTTACGCTTTACTCCTACGACGAGAACGCCGACGATATTTCGCTCGCCAATGTTTTGCGTCAATGCCTGCAGCTCATTGCCGTGTTCCCGCTTCTGTCGGTCTACAGCTATCAGTCGTACATGCACTATCATGACGGCGGCAGTCTTTTCATCCACAATCCGATGGAGGGCTATTCCACGGCGGAGAATCTTCTCCACATGCTCCGGATCGATTCCAAGTTCACTGCGCTGGAGGCTCAGGTCCTCGATATGGCGCTTGTGCTCCATGCTGAGCATGGCGGCGGCAACAACTCCACCTTTACGACGCATGTCGTCACGTCCTCCGGGACGGACACCTACTCGTCGGTCGCCGCATCTCTCGGATCGCTCAAGGGACCGAAGCATGGTGGCGCAAATCTAAAGGTTGTCGGCATGTTTGAGGACATGAAGGCGAATGTCTCCGACTACGATGACTGCGACGCGATCCGCGAGTATCTCACAAGGATACTGAGCAAGGAGGCGTTCGACCACGCTGGGCTGATCTACGGTATGGGACATGCTGTCTACTCTATGTCAGACCCCAGAGAGCGTATCCTCAAGGAGTACGCGCGCCGCCTCTCGGAGGAGAAGGGACTGGAGAAGGAGTTCAGGCTCTATGAGAACACAGCGGCGATCGGTGCAGAGCTGATTTCCGAGAAGCGCCGCATCTACAAAGGTGTCAGCCCGAATGTGGATTTCTACAGCGGATTCGTCTACAAGATGCTTGGCTTACCCGAGGAGCTGTTCACGCCGATATTCGCGGTCGCCCGCATCGCCGGCTGGAGCGCGCATCGCATGGAGGGGCTCATCAACGAGGGCAAGATCATCCGCCCCGCGTATCAGAATGTCAAGGCGCGCGAGGAGTATGTCGAGCTTTCGAAAAGATAAGAGCGTATATAATAAAACCGGACCTGCTGAGCTTTGTGCTCTGCAAGTCCGGTTTTTCGATTGTTTTCAACTGTGCGGACGGACGCGGATCTCGCCGGAGGTCAGCTCGCTCGTCGTGCCATCATCGAATCGCAGGAACAGCGCACAACTGTCGGTGATCGCTTCAACAATGGCATCGCGCTCGGCCCCGCCGGTAATCGGGATCACCGTCACTCTCTTGCCGAGGACGATGCTTCGGCGGCGGTACTCATCGATGTGGGGATGCTCCGACTGCGCGTCATAGAGAGCGAAAAATTCGCGCAGGATCGCCGCGCAGAGAGCGTTCCGAAGGTCGGACCGCCGTTCGGTGAGCAGTGCAGTGGCCTTGTCCGCGATCTCAGATGGGAAACCGCCTTCTGGCTCGTAGACATTGACGCCGATCCCGACTACGGCATGGTCGAGTGTCCCGCTTTCCACGGAGAGCGCCGCCTCGGTGAGGATCCCGCACACCTTCCGGCCGCTTACGAACACATCGTTGACCCACTTGATCCCTGCGTCGATCCCCAGAACGGATTCGATAGCGCGGCAGACGGCGACGGCCGCGATCGGTGTGACATTGGTTGCGACGATCCCGGCCTCCATCGTGGGGCGTAACAGAATCGACATGTACAGCCCGGTGTCGCCCGGAGAAAAGAAGGATCGCCCCATGCGCCCGCGCCCGGCGCTTTGCGTCCCGGCGCAGACTACGGTGCCCTCGCTTGCCCCGGAGGCCGCAAGCTCGCGTGCGCGGATGTTGGTGGAGTCGGTCTGAGCGTAGGTCACGATCTTGATCCTCG
>CAYVUJ010000274.1:0-2623 GCA_964454825.1 uncultured Lachnospiraceae bacterium
AATGACAAGCCGATTGATTTTGTATTCGACGATTTATCCGAATCCTGGGGGGCGTATGACCGTGCCGGCCGCCAGGGCATGGATTGCGTCGTTTCCGGCGGCACATATACCGGCCGGCAGTGCAGTGGGCTGGACAAGACGCAATGTTATGTTATAAAAAAGGCAAATGCGGAATCGTGTCCGGAATGTCAATCGGTTCGTTGGAATACAAAAACAAATGTATGTGAATTACCGGATTCGGTCACTGCATCGAATCTGCGTCGTGGATTAACATATACCGCCATTGTCGGTGGTGTGGCGGCATCTGTTGTTGTGACCGTTGGCACGCTGGGCGCGGCGGCCGGCGCCGCCAGTCCTGGTATTGTGTTGCTATTAGATAGCACCGTCGCCGGGGCAGAAGTTGTTGGCGGTGTAATAGAACTGACGTCGCAAGTTATAATAGATAATACGGCGGATAACTTTTTTGTTGATAGTGCAAATTGTAATTCCGCAGAATGCGCCACAGAACTGGTCAAGAAATATTTGATAGAACTGGCAAGACAGCAGAACGATCTGGAAGATCCGGCGATTGAGGCGGTTGACGCCGAGATGGCGCGTTTGCTGGATTTGATACCGACCAATTCCGATTGGTGGATTGATCAGTTAAAGAATGAAGATGGATCGTCGTTCTTGGAAAATGCGGATGATGGCAGATGGACCACGGCCCAGATATGGCGTGCGGTCGGTATAGGAATGCAATTTACTGGCGTTGCGTCGGCGGTTGTTACATGGGTTGTAAAACATGCGGTAAAACTGAGTACGAAACTTAGTCGTACATCTGCCATTTTATTAAGAAATGCCAAGATCGCAAAACAAAATATTGTGGATTATGACAAACTGGATGATATTGGTAAAGAATGGTATAGATTATGGCGGGAATATGCACCTAGGAATCAGACCTTGGCGGAATTCAAGGAGATGGCAGACGGTGATTTGGAAAAAATGAAACAGATGACCAACAGATGGCCTGCACGCAGCAAACGGGGGCTTTACAATCAACAATTGGACAAACAGATGGAACAGGCGGCTGCGGAATTAAACCACAGGTATACCCTGGCTAATAATCTGATGAAAAAATACAATATTGACGGATTGCCAACTGACCCCACTGAATTGGCGGAATTGTATGCGCAATATCCGGATCTGGAACGGGCGCTTAAGAATTGGGGATGGGCGCGGCAAGAATTGTCCAAACTAGAGAACGCCAAGGTGTATTATAATGGCACCGCATATTCAACATATGATCCGGAATTTACACGTATTTCAAAAGAATATAAAGCAGAGGCCGGTGCAGTATGGGAACAACTAGAGGCGCCGATAGAAAATGCATGGCAAGAATACATTCGTACCAAATATCCGAACTTTATCTATATGTCTGATAAAGAAAAAGAAGCTGTGGAAGAAGCGTTTTTTGCAACAAGAGAATATGTGCAAATAACAGAGCCGTATCGCAAAGTGCTAGGGGCATATCAGTATGAAATAGCGGAAAAATATCCGCTGAAAAATCTGGGTAATGTTGTCAATGAAAGGGCGGACGAGTTCATGAAAATTATCAATGAAAATCCAGATCTTCGTGTACAGTTGTATTCGGCAAATTGGGACGCAATGTCCAACGGGGAACGTGCAGATATTGCGCAAAGGCTTCTGGATGAATATGCGGCAAGTACACATACACCACAGGCTGTGGTAGAGTTGGATTATAACACAAATGCCGGTGGGTATCATACGCCGGGAAGAAAGAATATTACATACAACCCGAATGCGCAATTCAGGGCCAGTGATGGTATGATAGAAGTCGGGACGCACGAACATGGACATTTTCTTGACGAGTGGGCGCCAAATGAAGGTGCGCTGGGGGAACAGTTTGCGCATTATTCAAGCCAATTGTATTCCAACCAGGCTGACGCCGGTTATCGTGTCGCATTGGGCGAGCAGAGTTCATACTCTATTGGGTCAGAAACCGCGCAACGGTTAAGCGGGGCAGATCACAGGGATGTTTGGGCGATTGTCGCTGATAATGAACAGATGGCAATTGATGCAGAACAGATGGCAATTGATGCAGGGTTTAAAAAGATGCTTGCCCCAACTATGGCGGCAGAAGGAAGCGTTGTTTATGCCGGGGTGGGGGGAACGGTTGCTACAAAGGGCCGGGATGGGGCTCAGGGGTATGGGGCCACAGAAAATGCGTCGCAAGAGACACCGGCGGATGAATCTGCACAGGCAGAAAATACGGATGCCGGGGATTCTGCCACAGCAAGCGACCAGGACAAGGAAAAATCGACAGACAAGACTGCGACACAAAAACCACAAAAGAACAAGCAAAATAAAAGACAGAAAAAAGCAAAGGAAAAGAAATGATATTGATCGATAAGCAGCTGTATTTGGATTATATTGATCAAGTGCAACAACGGATTGACCGACTGTGTGCGCCGCTGGGTACCCTTGGCGCAGAGATTGAAAGTATTCGTACTAAAATATCGGGAAAAATATTTCTTGTACATGCGTCTTTGGATCTGGGCAGAATGATCCCGGACGCAGAATGGCAGCGCCGTCAGCAAGAAATAGAAGATTTATACCAACAATT
>CAYVUJ010000275.1:0-2605 GCA_964454825.1 uncultured Lachnospiraceae bacterium
AAGCGTGTGGCATTATCATGACAAATGCTACGCCCAGCTTAATCCGGACGGGGAATGGGTCGTCCGTCCGCTCCCAAACGGGAGCGACTATCGGGAGATCGTTGTGTTCCCGGATAAAAGGAACCGACTGCGGATTACGCCATCTGAGTTCGAGCAATACGGCTATTCGGCCCGTGAGATCATCG
Organism: uncultured Lachnospiraceae bacterium; assembly: GCA_964454825.1. Classification (GTDB taxonomy): domain Bacteria; phylum Bacillota; class Clostridia; order Oscillospirales; family CAG-272; genus UMGS1312. The sequence continues at coordinate 186 of CAYVUJ010000275.1, forward strand.
AATACGGATTGCCTGATGGCAGAAGTTCCTTTCCTGTGGCGGGGGCAGATAAAGACAGCATTTGGATCGAAATTTATCCCGGGCGGGTGGTGGAGCTTCCCAAAACAATGCTGTTTGTTGGCAAGCGAAAAGAGAATTTGAGTGCATTGAAGACATCGCTGCTCTCCCCCGGTGATGAGGTGATACTGGACAGCCATGACTTCAGCTTCAAGGGTGGTCAGCGCAGGTTGACGATGATTGGAGTGAAATATGGATTGCGTTCTTATGTGCCTGAAGCTGGGTACTTATTCCTGCCTGTGCAAGAGGCTGTAAACGGCGGACTCCGGCTGGGCAGCGGTTGCTGGCAGATGACCTATCCGTGCGCCGCAGATGATTCGGCCGCCAGCTGTAAATCGGTGGCTTTGTCTCAGGATAATGGGCTCATTCTGGGGTGGCAGCCGAGGCGAAATAATACGGTATTTGTACGCATGGAAAGAAATTCTTTGTATACGGAAACAGATCTCAGGTACGAAGTGTATATTTCCCCGAACGCCCAAAATTGGACTGGTGCCCAATGGCTGTATGAATGGCTGAATGATTCAATCATGAGAAAGGCGTTCTTTTCTGCGGTAGAAAATGTACTGCCTATGACCGTTGCATCCTATGTAGACGATAATAGACCCATTCAAGTTTGTTATACGCAGCCGGATGAGGAACTTTGCCAGGTGGGGGATATCCTATGCTGTGCCATTTTGGGTCTGGTTGCGGAGGGTGAAATCCTCTACGTGATCCTGCGCGCGGGACGATTGCTGCTCCGCGTGCCTTATCCGCAACTACTACCCGGCTTCCCTATAGAAAATGCGGCCGCGGTGATAAGTTATTTACGGGAGTACCCCAATGGCATTTGGGTTTACAAGAGCGAACACGGCTGGCGGAGTGGGATTTACAGTGCACAGCCGAAGGGAAAGACAGACGTGTATCTGTTGGACTGGCTAGATGGGGCACACGGCATCATCTGCTTTCGGGCGGATAATATGTCCCTAACGTGGCTACCCATAAGATGGGCGACCTTTGTGGAATCCGTACTCACAAACAATCCGGATCGAGAGAAACAAATTTGGAATGCCCTAAAAAAGGCGTATGAATATGAGCGAGAGGAGCTGAAAGCGTCCGGTGAATACATCGCGTCTGTTTTTGACACCATGTATATTCTCAAGGAGGGACAATACATGGGGGATAGCGGAGCAATCTCGCTGATCGACGCGAATCCCAGCAACTGCTCTTTGATGCCCAGGGTAAATCGACGGGCAATTCCTTTGGTAGAAATACAAAACAAACGGATGTACGCCTGTATTGCAGAACTGTATCCTCATGGAAACCTCATTGAATTGTATTCCGAATACGACAGATTTGATTGGGGCAAGCCGCAGCCAATTATCATTTCCCAACGGACCCCAAACAACGCAATCCAGGCCGTCGTGGAAGGCTCCATGCACGAGCGGATTAAGCTCTCGCCGCAGCTATGCGCATACTTTGACAAGAAGAATCATTTTGGCAGCGAATCGGAGGACGAGACGTCTAGCCAGGAGTTCGGTGTCTTTGAAGAGGCGAAAGAATATTTTGCGTGGTACGAACAGAGCATGTCAGATGTAGAACACGAGAAATTGAGCGATTTAAGCGATATGAGCGGATCGGTCGAGGATAAGCTTCTGTATCTGTTAACCTATGTTCAAGAGGATCGGAAAAGTGGATATGGGAGGTGTTTCCGTTATATATGCGGCTATTTGAATGAATGGCTGGAGAAACAGGAGACGCAGCAGCTGCTGGGGCTGGGCAAGTCAATAAAACGGTTCCCCATGGTTGATATCTGTGGTGTTGTAACAGCGGCCATGTTAATGAATTATGTTGCGACCAGAGGCAGGTGGGGCACAAAAACCGAGCTGTGCATCAATTTGGGGAAGCTTTCTGTGCATACAGTTCGGATGCTGGGATTGGCCTGTGAAGCGTCCATCCAGCAAGAGGTGCTGAGCGAATGCATTGAGAAGCATAATCGCGGAGGACTTTGGGAGCGACTATATGTTCTGACTCTGGGTGGCGAGCGATCGGACGGTACCTCAACACAGAACTATCTTGGTACGCTGAGTCAGCCGCAGTACAATCGAATGATATCTACATGCAAATATATCCTGCAGCAGAGTATGACCGAGGACCGTGAGCTACTATTGGTGGCGGAAAGCCTTCTTTATAGCGTCGGAAAATTGGAACATTACGACTCCTTTGAGGCGCATTTGAATTACCAGTCAAGGTCATTTCTCACCTGGACACTTGGAAAGGCTGGGCGCGCTCTTACCCCGAGAGAATCAGTTTTGACAGCGTTTGATGTTCTTCCTAATAGCATTTATTATCAACTCAGAGCAATTTGGAACCAAATCTGTCGCAAG
>CAYVUJ010000276.1:0-2600 GCA_964454825.1 uncultured Lachnospiraceae bacterium
GGGTCCTGCAAACGCCGGGCGATGGACACCGCGCTTCGCTGGGTCACATCGAAATCCGGGAATTCCTCCGCTCCCGCCTTCGAGGCGGAGTACACCGAGGCGCCCGCTTCGCTTACCATGATGTATTTTGTCTTGAAATCGCTCTTTGAGAGAAGCGACGCAATGAACTGCTCGCTCTCGCCGGAGGCGGTGCCGTTTCCGATCGCCACCACATCGATGTCATACTTGCGGATCAGCGCGGTCACAATACGCGACGCGCCGTCGATGTCCTCGCGCGGCTTTGTGGGATAGATCACCGCCGTGTCGAGCACTCGCCCCGTTCGGTCGACCACGGCCAGCTTGCATCCGGTGCGGTAGCCGGGATCGTATCCGAGCACGACCTTGCCCTTGAGCGGCGCGCCCATCAGCAGATGGCGCAGATTGTCGGAGAACACGCCGATCGCCGCCTCAGACGCGCGGTCGAATAGGTCGGAACGAAGCTCGCGCTCGATAGACGGTGCGATCAGCCTGTCGTAGCTGTCACAGACGGCGGCGGAGAGGTAGCGGAAAGCCGGACTTTGGTAATTTGTGATCACAGCGGCAAACAGCGCGTTCAGGACCACGTCCCGGTCTACCTCGACGGACACCTTCAGGACTTTGTCGTTTTCGCCGCGGTTGAGGGCGAGATAACGGTGCGGCGGGAGGTCCTTCAGCTTTTCCTCCGCTTCATAATACTGCGCGTAGGTGCCCGCCTCGTCATCGCCGATCTTCTTTGAGATGATGCGTCCCCACTCAGCGCTCAGACTGCGAAGCATCTGGCGGTATTCGGCGTTGTCGGAGATGTCCTCCGCGATGATGTCCCTCGCTCCGGCGAGCGCCGCACCGGCGTCGGGGACGTCCTTTTCCGGATCGACAAAGCCGAGCGCGGATTCCTCGATAGATGGCTCATAGCTTGCCTTGCATGCGGCGATCAGGGCTGCGAGCGGCTCGAGTCCGCGCTCGCGGGCGACGGAGGCGCGCGTTTTGCGCTTCGGGCGGAACGGACGGTAGATATCGTCCACCTCGGTGACAGTGGAGGCGGCGTCTATCGCGGCGTCGATCTCATCGGTCAGCTTTTCCTGCGCCCGGATGAGCTCGCGCACCTCGTCCTTACGCTTCTCAAGATTGCGAAGCTGTGTCAGACGGTCCGAGAGCTTGCGCAGCTGCTCGTCATCAAGCGCGCCGGTGACCTCCTTGCGGTACCGCGCGATGAAGGGAACTGTGTTCCCCTCGTCGAGAAGCTCGACCGCGGCGGAGATCTGAGTCTCCTTAACGTCAAGCTCCTCGGCGATTGTTTTGATTATGTCCATGGTTTTGTATCCTTTCACTTTGGTCCGATTTGCCCGCCCGGCGGCACGTTGCGGTTTTCGGCGCTTGTAAAATGAGTATCCGAATACGACATTTGCCTAACAACATCCGTGCGTCCGTCCGGATACCCGGATAACTGAATGTCCGCAGGGCGTATCGACGTGCTGTCAGCCGTTCGATGCCATCTTTGCAAACACCGTCCAGCCGGCGTCTCTGTGGCAGACGATCATTCCGGACGAGGTTGTCTGGATGCTGTCGTAGTTGAACGGGATCACGACGTTTCCGGATGTGTCGATCACACCCCACTTGCCGTTTCGCATCATGGGGGCAAGCCCCTCGACGAACGGCTTTGCGCCGTCGAGCCCGGGCTGGATGATCCACGCTCCGGTGTAGTCCATGTAGCCGTATTTTCCGTTCTTCTCGAGCAGGATCATCCCGTCCGAGTAGGAGATGATGTCGTATCCCTCGGCAAGGCTGAATTTTGTTCCGTCGGCGTAGATAAGCTCATCGTCGTCGTATTCCGGGCGCAGTGTGTCCCAGTCCTCGACCTGAAGATAGTCGTAGCTCTGACGGCGGACCCGCACAAGACCGTGGTCGAAATAGTAGAAGCCGAGCGACTCGATCCCGTTTGTGAGCGGAAGCAGGAGGTTATCCACCACGGGGCGGCCGACCAGGTTGTAGCCGTGGATATCCTTTGTTTCAAAGAGTGTCTCGCCGTTGCGGTCGATGAACCACATCTGTCCCTTCTCATTTGCGACACAGGCGTAGCCCTCGGAGTAATTGAATGCGTGGCTCGGCGTGTTGTTCCAGTCCTCCGCCTGCTTTATTGAAAGCTCAAAACGCTCGGCGGCGCTGAGCTTGGGCGCGTCCTCCTCATTGTTCTTAGCCTCCTCGCGCTCAGCGGCGGCTTTTGCCGGGTCGTACCGGCCGAAGGTGAAGGGCTCGTCCGCGTTCGGTGCCGTGAAGCCCCAGAGGGTACGCCGCCATCCGGTCAGCCGTCCGCGAAGGTCTGTCTTTGAGGCGATGCTCACGATCACCGAGCGGTTGTATGGCTCGGTTTGCGTGCCGTAGGAGGCGGGCAGATCCGCGTGGACTCCGCGGGTGTTGATCTCGTCGATGTAATCTGATGCGACAACACCGCGAGGTGTCAGCGCAAAGTAGCTTTTGGTCTCCACATCCGTATAGAAATCGCGGGGCCCGTCGTACACGCGGAAGGTGGACGGGGTGTAGAAAAGCGGGTTTCCTTTGCTGTCTCTGGTGTATGCGAAGAAGAG
>CAYVUJ010000277.1:0-2599 GCA_964454825.1 uncultured Lachnospiraceae bacterium
ATGCTCGTCGCGACGCAGGGACGCGAGGCGAAAAATCCCGTCATGCGTGTGCTCAAGGGCATCATGTCGCTCTACGATCTGATCAGCTACGCGTCCGATCTGCTTTCATATTCGCGTATCCTCGCGCTGTCACTTGCGTCCGCGGTCATTGCGAACGTGGTCAACATCTTCGGCACGATGGGCGGACCGGGTATCGGAGGCGTGATCTCGCTGATACTTGCATTTGCGATCGGTCACACGCTCAACTTCGCGGTCAACATCCTCGGCACGTATGTGCATACGAGCCGGCTCCAGTATATCGAGTTCTTCGGCAAATTCTACGAGAGCGGCGGACGCGAGTTCACTCCCCTCTCACCGGAGAGCCGCTACGCCTTGTTTAATTAACACCGAAATATAAATCCCAAATTAAGGAGAAAATCGCTATGAACTTCATCAACACCTTTTTCAACGGACAGAATATCGCCCTTTTGGGCGCGGCTATCGCAGCGATCCTCGCATGCTGCGGCTCTGCAAAGGGCGTAGGCATCGTGGGTGAGGCGGCCTCAGGACTGCTCGCCGAGGATCCGTCCAAGTTCGGCTCGGCGCTACTTCTTCAGGCGCTTCCCGGCACGCAGGGCATCTACGGCTTTGTCACCGCGTTCATGATCTTCGTCAAGAGCGGAGTTCTCTCAAGCGGCACCGAGCTTACCGTGGGGCAGGGCGCGTTCCTCTTCGCCTGTGGACTTCCGATCGGCGTTGTGGGACTGATCTCCGGCATCGCCCAGGGCAGAGTCGCGGCAAGCGGCATCCAGCTTATCAGCCGCCGTCCCGGTGCGGTCGGTCAGGCGATCACCTCCGCGGCGCTCGTTGAGACATACGCGATCTTTGCACTGCTCGTATCGCTCCTGCCGATCATCTTCTTCACTGTGTAAGAGCGAGCTCACGGTGGCGTAAATGAATAATATAGATAAAATTCTCGGTAAGATCCGCTCTCAGGGCGAATCCAAGGCCGCCGCGCTTCGCGAGCAAACCGACGCCGAGATCGCCCGGCTTGACGCACAGTGCGAAGAAAGCCTGCGGGATATGCGTCTGAAAAACGCCGCAAAATGCGAGAAGGAGCGCGACGTCATCCTCCGGCGCGCCCAGAGCTCGTGCGCAATGCGCCGACGGGAGATCATGCTCGGCGCGCGCGTGGGGCTTCTCGACAAGGCATACGCCGAGGCGGAAAAGTTTCTCACCGATATGGATCGTGAGGCATACGCGGCACTGCTCTCGAGGCTTCTTGCAAACGCTCTCGCAGACCGTCTGACAGAAGAGCGCGCACTTGCTGAATGCGGCGAGGAGTCATCCGCCGGCGAGTTTGAGGTCGCCTTCAACAAAAAGGACCGCAACGAGCTCGGAAAGAGCGTGATCAAGGACGCGCTTGCCATGCTCTGTGCACGCGGCGAAAAGGCGCCGGCGGTCGCGCTCTCCAAGCACGCTGAGCAGATCAGCGGCGGATTCATCCTGCGTTCGGGGGATGTCGAATGTGACTGCTCGATCCACACGCTTGTTATGGCGAGCCGCGCCTCGACCGAGGCTGAGACCGCACAGGTGCTGTTCCAATGAAAGCTGTAAATAATACTGAATTCGTGCAGATATCGACGCGCCTGCGGGCAACGCTCGGTACGTTGTCGCATGCTGACCGCATACAGAAGGCGCTCGATGCATCGACGTCGGCCGCGGCGCTGTCGGCGGCGATGCGCTCGATCATGATGCAGGAGGTGACGGTGTCCGAAGGCGCCGGACTCGACGAGCTGTGCGACGCGTATCTGGCATACGCCGTGAACGCCGTGCGCCAAAGCTCCCCGACACCCGGACTGTATGACAGTCTGCTGTACAAGTTTGACGCGGCAAATCTCAAGCTGGCGATCAAATCGTCCCTTCGCGGGGCCCAGATCCCGGCGCTCTTTCCGTACGGGACCATCGATGAAAAAACGATCCTTCGCGCGGTCGCAGAGCGGGATTTTTCCGCGCTCCCGAAGGGGATTGGCGAGGGCTGTATCCGGGCGCTTGCGGCGTACGCTGAGAGCGCGGATGCGATGAATGTCGATCTTGCCATCGACCGCGGATGTTTTGCGGATATTTCCGCCGCCGCGGGCCGCTCGGGGATTCCTATGCTGGTCGAGCTTGCCGAGCTTGACGCGGACAGCGCCAACGCGACGACATTCGCGCGTATCTGCGCGCTTCCCCTCGCGCCGGAGGCAAAGCGGGAGCTTTTCGGACGCGCGTTCGTCACGGGCGGGAGCATCCCGGAAGCGAAATTCCCGCAATCGGAAATGACCTTTGAGGCGCTGGCACACGCGCTCGGCGGAAGCTATATCGGAGCCGATATACGTCAGGCGGCCGAGGAAAGCGATGCGGTCTACGCACTCGAATCGGCGCTTCGCCGCCGACGCGAGGCCATGTGCGACCGGGTGAAGTTCGTTCCCTTCGGGGGCGAGGTCCCTGCGGCGTATATCATCGAGCGCGAAGCGGAAGTGCGGGCGTTCTCGCTGTGCGCGGCGTATCTGCGCCGGGGCGCGACACAGGCCCAGATCCGCGCGGCAGTAGGAAAGTAATTTAAAAGACCGGGGAAACC
>CAYVUJ010000278.1:0-2583 GCA_964454825.1 uncultured Lachnospiraceae bacterium
GTTAAATCTCCGTCGCCTCGCCACGGAAAAAGAATCAATATGGTAATAGCAACCGCGCACAAAAGCACACCTGCCGCAAGGAGTATCTTCTTTTTCTTTGAAAATGGTTGCTTTCTCATAATTTAATCCTATTTTTCAGCATTGCAGCCTTGCTGATCACAGTAAACTCTCTGCCGTTTACAAAATACTCCACAATGCTCAGCGCATCAAAGGTGTTGATTCTTGCGTCAGCGTTGACATTCATGGCGAGAATCTGCTGTCTATCGGGTGCATCCGACTTTCTGAGCCATGCGTACACCTCCGCCAGAGCATCCTGGGCATTGATTACACCGTCACGGTTGACATCGCCGAAGGTGAGGGTATTTGCTGACTCATTTCCGACCGTGTAATTTTCAGCCGATGCAAACAGTGGCAGAAGATCGGGAGAGGTGATGCACAGATAGGTGGAAACTCCGGTCTTTTCCGAGATAGCGCTGTTATAGAGAAGCGGAACTGTGGCTGTGCCGCTGTTCCAGAGGATCTTCGTTCCCTTCTCAACACCGGTTACCGCAACGGCAACTGCAACCTGATCGGCAGTGATCAGATCTACGCCGTCACCGGTATAAAGCGTCATAGCGGTAAAGCTTCTGCCCTTTACAAGCTGTGCGCCGGCCTTGGCATTTGAGATATCCACAATGGTCATGGAGTCCGGATCATCCGACTGCGAATTCTTTTTGAGCGACATCCCCGATACGGCAACCGTAACAGAGTTCGTTTTCGAAAGGTCGAAGACTTCATTGATCTTCAGCCCGACGGTAAACAGTGCCGCGGGGAACACGCCCCGGCTTATGGCAATGTCGTTTCCGCTTTTCGGATCAAAATAGACAATGCGCAATTTACCTGTGGATTCTTCAAAATAGTAGCAGAGCTCGCCCCCGGCAAATCGGTCGTCTGCCGTCACATCCGTAACGGTAAGACCGCCCGGAATATTTACGATGCAGTCCATCAGCTTGTAGTGCGCATCGCTGTCCCATGTGTTCAGCGACACTGTCGCCTTGAAGGCTGTGCCGGCCGTATTTTCGATCTTCTCGGGAAGCGTCAGTGTGGCACAAATCCGTGTCGGCTCATCCGGCTGCGGGAACGCATCGCTCATGTCGTAAAGCGAATTCCTGTGAGCAACAAAGCGGTCATATGCCACCAGTGCATAGCAAGCCTGATCGGTAGCCATGGCGTTGCTTGTGCCGTCCATAGTATGTCGGAATTTTCCTTCATTCTCGATATAGAAGCCGAGCAGCGCAGACAGTGCGGAATTTCCGTTTTTCACAAAACGCACATCGGTGTCGGGATTGATTCCCCATGCGGTGCACGCCACAATCACCTGGGCGATACTCTCGGAATTCACAGAACCCCAGGAAGCATATCCGCCGTTATCATTTTGGATTGCGGAAAGTTTTTCGAAGCCGCGGGAGGCAGCGTCAGCAACAGGTGCCTGATCGCGATAATTCACAAGCGCCTGAAGAGCCATCGCGGTAACATCCGGATCGGCAGAGCTTCCGCTCAGCGCCCAGCCGCCGCCGGCAAGCTCCAGACTCAGGATTTTGTCGACATACTGCTGACGGATGGTCGTATCTTCGGTCCGGTAGTTGTTTGTGTCAAGGGCGATCAGCGCAAAGATCGGTCCGTTGATTCCCTGCCAGACGGTTTTGTCAAAATTGTTCAGCGGAGCGACAATATCAATACCGCCGACATTTGTTGAATCCTTGCCAATGGAGGACAGCGCCATGATCAGGCGGGAGTTTTCCGTGTACTTTCTGGAATGGAGTGCGCCGCCCTGATCAACGCTTGCCGCAAGTTCGGCCACCTTTGAGACGATGCGGTCATAGTACGCGGTAAAGTATTCGCTGTCAGGTTCAAAATATCCGCCGCGCGCAAGAGAGAGCACCGTCCACTCACCGCCGGTCGTTCCGAACTGCGGCGCCGGGACTGAGTTTGCGAGCGCCGCCATGGTTGCATTGAGGATCGGCTTGACATCACGTCCCTTTTCGCCCTCTGTGCTCTCTGCAGCCTCCAATGCCTTTACCGCCGTATCAATCTCTGCCTGAGAAGCCGTAAGTTTTTCCATTACGGGCAGTGCCGCCGCCTTTGCCGTCTCGTTTACGGAATCGGCGTATGCCGCATACAGAATATCCTTGTTTGCATGGGTAAAGTAAGCCTCATTGCCCCAGCCGGTAGAATACCCCAGATCGGCCCCGAAGCCGTAGAGGGTAAACTGCCAGCGGATGACATAGGTATTCCCGTAATCCTGATAGCCGTCGTATCCCTTATAGTCCACAAGTGTAAACTGAGATGCGCCGACCGGGATCATCAGATCGTTCACCGTGATCATCCAGCCCGACATGGAGCTGTAGTCGAATTGACCGAGCCAGTCGTCGGCATTTCCGTCGTTATCCTCATTGCTCGGATAACCGCCCGCATTCTCTGTGATAATGGATGGAATATCCAAGTATCCCTTATCGAGCCCGTAAAGCTCTGCAATGTATGCGTCACTGTCCCATGTGCCGGTAATACCGTACTCTATATTCCGGTCGATAAGCATCGCCAGAG
>CAYVUJ010000279.1:0-2582 GCA_964454825.1 uncultured Lachnospiraceae bacterium
GTCCGAAAGATTTTTATAAGCAACTAGAAGTGGTCCGCGCGCATCGCTCAAAGCCGGGCTGGGTCACGCTTTCCACCCTCGCTCCGGCGAGATGCTTTCGGAGAAGCATGCAGAAATTCGGGGCCTTGTCGGGGTTTTCGGAGCGCTTTTCGGTCATCCCGATCATCGGAGAGCTTCCGGCGCAGATGTGCATGCGGCATGCCTTGCGTGATTTGAGCGAGAACACTATCTCATCGCGCGAGGGCTGATATATTTTTTCGACCTTCGCGCCCTCGAGCGAGCGGTGCATCTCCCGCACCGAGAAGGTCATCATTCCGGCGTCAAATGCCATGTCAGTTGTTTCCTTTGCGTGTTATTCTGTCGGCGCGCTGGTGTACGTCGATGCGTCGGCGCTTTGGCGCGCTTCGGCGCGTGTCGGTGCGTCGGTGTGTCGGTGCGTTCCCGGGGGACAGCGCATGTGTCGGCGCGGCCCTATCGGCGTGTCCCGCGCGGTGATTCTGTGCGCACTCCGGCGCTCAATCCTCCCGTCTGACCGCGAAAAAAGACGCTGTGTGCTCGATCTCCTCAAAGCCGAGCTTTCGCGCCAGCGCCGCCGATGCGGTGTTGGAGGCATCTGTTTCGTACCTCACGCGCTGTCCGTCGTCGATCAGCCTCGAGGCTATGAGCGCCACGCACGCCGAGGCATATCCCCGTCGGCGGTATTCCGGGGCGCACTCTACGTATATCTCGCTGTAGCCGTCGCGCCGGAGATCGTTTATCCCCGCCGCGCACAGGACCTTTGTCCCATCGACAATGAGCGCGCAGTCGCCGTCGTCCTCTCCGCCCTCGATCAGCGAAAAATCGAAGCGATCTCCATCGCCGCCGTCGCACCATATCGGCCTGACTCCGCTTGCGAGGACTGGTGTCTCCGGTTTTAGGTGAGTTTCGAACGCTATCGTCTCGCAGGGAGAATCGGCACATGCCGAATATCCGCACCGCCTGAACAGCGGTGCAAGCTCAGAGCGGAGAAAAGCCGTCGCCTCCGGCGAAAACGGATCGCCCGCATAACGCCGGACGTACTCCCGCGCCGTTGCCTCCGCCGCACGCAGCGTGGTGACGGATGTCAGCGCGTGTGCGCGCCCGACGGCGGTGACAGCTCCGGCTTCCCAAAGCTCGCCCGCGAGAAACGCACGCTCGTACTCCTGATCCTCGAAGATAAATTCAAACGGCGTGCTCACTGTGTCAGTTCTCCGTTCTCCTCATCATAGTTGACGGCGCTTGAGCCGATGACAACAAAGAAGCTCGGCGTTGCGAGGTTGTCGAGATACTCCTCGACACTGCGCCGATCGTCTTTCGCGGCGGGATTTGCGATTCGCCGGTAGAACGCGCGAAAGCCCTCGATATCCTCGCGTGACACAAAGCGCACACTGCGCGACGACACAAACGGAAGATCGATGTCGTTCACCTCGGTCTCGGCGTTGATAGAAATTCCATGGCAGTCGGAGTATTTCACATCCATATACGCACCCTTCACGCCGAGCTCGTCGACATAAGTGCGCAGAGGACTCTTTACCCCCACCGTGTCCCTGCCGACGATGATGAGAGCCCTTTCTTCGGCAAACTCCGGGAGCTTCTCCGCGATGGTCCATTCGTTGTAATCGCCCGCGTAGTAGTGGGATTTTACCTCCATGTACCGGTTGAACTTTTCTTCACCGAGGTACTCCGTGAAAGCGTCGGCGTACTCGGTGAGGTAGTCGAAAAATTTGTCGATATCGGTTATGGACATGATCGCGCTGACCTCGGGGGTTGTGTTCCCGAAATTCGACAGAATGTCGGATGACATGCGTGAGATCGTGGCGGTGTACAGTGACTCTGTGAGAAACGACTTCACGGTGATCTTGCGTTCGGGGGTCAATGTTTTGTTGAACATGCAAAGTCCCTTGGCAAAATTCATAAGCTCGGATGAAAAACGGCCGTTTGAGCGAAGCTCGGCGAGCGCATTTTGCAACTCGTCAACATCCGACGCCAGGACGCATTTGTTTATGCGCTCCACATTCGCTTTGCCGATGTTCAGTGCGACTGTGGTGATGTCAAAATTGCGTTTGAGGAAGCGCAGATAGTCGAGCATGACAGAATATGTGTCGGCGACTGTTGTATCGGCGCTGAGGAAGAACATAGTGCAGTCGGCAAATTCCTGGCGAAGAGGAAAATATTCGGAGAACGACGCGTCGTTTTCGACCTTCTCGCTGTTTGCGTACACGGCGTACGGATAAAGCCTGACAAGCCCTTCGGGTGTAAGAAGTACCGTGAAAAAAAGCTGCAGGATCATTGCAAGTACTATAAACAATGTCGCTTTTCTGAAATGGGATGACGTTCCCTTTTTCCTCATATTGCGCCGCCTCTCCCCGGACTGTCCCGGGTACCTTATGATATAATAGCCGCCAAGCGGCTACTTATGACTGACAGATCCTTATCCACCGGAAAGAATACGGGGCATTCGCACCTTGCTACGCTTTGCATGGCCGGATCATGGTATTGTAATTTTACTAAAATCGCGGCGTTTTGTCAAGTGAAGGCGGCGTGAATGTTTGCAAATCGAAAAA
>CAYVUJ010000280.1:0-2577 GCA_964454825.1 uncultured Lachnospiraceae bacterium
AGGTTACAATGACTGTTGGGCAGGAGATTCCTGATGATTGGTTTGAGCCAGAGATAAGTGAAGATAAGGATGGGTCTTTTGGTATAACTTTCACGCGCCCACCACGCATAGAGGGGTATTTGAGGCAGGCTCTAGATATAGAGTTTAGCAAACTGTCGGAAGACGAGAGACGTCAATACGATTATTCGGCTCTTGTAGAGGCGGTTATGAACGAAGCTAAGAGGACAAAGAAAGTCCCAGATATTGCTTCGATTGTTGATTTGTCAGGGCTTCGACAATAGCGGCGGTCGCTGCTGCCAAAAGCTAACGCAGTGATTGTGCTCAGTATTGGTGCTATAAAGATGTTTAAAATCTTTATAGTACTGGTATGGCGTGGTTAGCTACAAATGACTTCGTCAAGAAGTTCGTGACAATCGCCGCTGTCGGGGTCGTAGTTTTGCTCATAGCTTTCTGTAATGAGGTCGTAGAGCTTGCGGAATTCGCTACTGAGTTGTTTGGCGTTGCTGAAATCTAGATTAAATAGAGCAGGAATATTGGGGCGATTGGCGGTGACCCAAGTATCGAATTCATCTTTGGCGTCATTACGATTCTGGAGAAGCTGGTTATAGTTGGCGTTACCTCGGGTGTTGTAGTAAGTTTGATGGGCGTGAACGTATGCAGTGATTTTTTCGAGCCAACCTTCGCCATAGGCTTTGAGGATGTCGTTGCCGCTATTGATGAGAAAATCGGCGGCGTGCTTCAGGTCGGCATCGGAGACGCTTTTGGCGTCGATATATTCGGAGTAGAAAATGAAGTTGTGGTAAGCCATGTAGAGCTTGGCTTTGGTATCAAATTCTTCATCGCTAGGCACAGTGGAGTTTTTTATCTCCATAAAACGTTCGAATTGAGCTTTGATTTCTTTGTCTTTTTTGATGGCGTCGGTTTCGCTCAGCTCGTCAGTGTATTTGTTAATATTGGCAACGCTGGCGACACAACTAGTAACGTGGGAGTTATAAGTAACGTTGCCAATTCTTTTATTGTCAACGTGGCTGACGATACTGGTGCAAGCGTCGGAGTTAAGAGAAGAGGCAACTGAGTTTAGCTTTTTAGCTGCACGATAGCTGGAGCCATAGTCGATTTTGCTCATGATGACACAAATAATGATTGCGACGACAGCGGCAACGACGCCACCAATGGTTAGGAGAATGATAGCGAGAAAATTCTTCTTTTTGACAGGCTTGATGGATGGGCTGATTGATTGTTGGACTGGTTGGTCTGGGCTAGGTGTCATGGTTGACACGGGATTAGGACTTGGTGCTGTGATGGGTGTGGAGCTGAAGTTGGGATTGGGGTTTGGTGAATTATCCATGATGTTCTCTAGTTGTTTTGATTGGTGCTATTTGGGACATTGATGCCGTCGATGTTATTTGGGGTTTGATTATTCATAGTTCCCTGGTCGTTTGGATTGTTTTGGTTTCCCATGGTATTTTGGTTCTCCATGCCGTTGCTTATATTATTCATATTCCCTGAGTTGTTCATTTGATTCATGTTCATATTGGGGTTCATGCCAGTATTAGGATTGATAGCAAAACCACGTTGGGCGAGGCCAGCGTCGCCAGCGGAGAGGATTTTGACGCCGTCGATAAAACCCCAGATTTCGCTCGCGCCAATGAGAGCCCAGGCGCACCAGCTGAGAATATTGATAAGCCAAAGAACTTTGAGGAGTGTCCAAAAAGAGAGAATGCTGGGGAGGATGAGGTTGATAATGACAGCGAGGGCGATGCCGCCGCCGAAGAGGCAGACGTGGATAGTTCCCTTCTTGCGGTCGCCGAGATACCAGTCATTGGCGCCAACGGCACCAAGGAAAATACCGAGCAGGCCAGCGGTGGTTGAAGATTTATAATTATTGTACATAGTTACCTCCCTAAGGATTAATGATATTGGTGCGGGCCTTTTTGTAAGGAGTTTGGTGCGGGTAGCAAGAAACAAAAAGGGCACCGCGAGGTGCACTACTCTTATCAACAGCCGCTACATATATTAGCAACCTACAAGGGTACTCTCGGTGCCCTGTTTGGTAACTAATATATGCCATACAAAAACAAACGGCTATCGAATTGATAAAAGTAGTGCATTTTGATTATAGCATAAGCTTGGAAGTTTGGGGTAAAAATTATGGAGATGTGTGGCACTAATGTGGTGAATAATAGTTATGTTATAATGGTTGTGCACTACTTTATTATTAACGGCCACTTTTTTGTTGGTAACTACTGGAGGTAAAATGGATAATCATAAATCGTCGATGATACTTAAAATAGGGCGAGCTGGGTTATGGTTGAGCTCGTTGATGCTGCTGGCGGTGGGGTGGTGTTTAAATTCGGATAGCGAAACCTCGATGGCGATGGCGGGTGGCATCGACGATGTTTTATCGACGTGGGGGATGATAATGGTATTTTTGGGGTGCTTGGGACTATTGATAAATGTGGTATGGGGTATTGCTCGATATTGCCTTCGAGGCAAGAAGATGCGAACTGGTTTGAGGTTGGCTGGTGCACTATGTTGGGGCGGGGCTTGGCGACTAGTGGTTTTGGGGTTGATATT
>CAYVUJ010000281.1:0-2569 GCA_964454825.1 uncultured Lachnospiraceae bacterium
AAGGACGTAAAAAACGTCAGGCTTATCTTTGCGCATTCCAACAACCGAATATTATTGATAAGCTTGGTGTGGGTGAGGTTATTCGTGGTCAGTGTCAAACGGTTATATTCTTCCGTAACCCTCAGGCAATGCCTGAAGATTATGTCAACTGGAATTTAACTGAAGCTGAAACAGATTTTATCTTCGGACGTTCGTATCGAGATTTTCCGTATGCAATTTTGCTATCAAGGCCAGCAACGGGAGAATCTGTAATTCTTGACGTCGATTTAAGCGGCTTGGGGCCTTATCTCAAATTGTATAACTCTGGACGTAAAAATGTATTACTGGTTGAAGAATTGATTAAAGAATACGGCGAGGATAACTTTGTTACAAAATATTTAAATATTTAAGATAGATGCGTTAATTCATTTATCTGCAGGTTAATTTGTGCTACTATAGAATATAGGGTAGTCTGTCTGGGAGAAAAGCCATGAGATTCCTTCTTTTTATATCTTTTGTCGGAGTGTTGATTGCACCGAATGTCGGTTATGCGCAAGTGCCGACAACAGATCCTTTAGGAACATCTCAAACAGCGACCGAAACTGGAAATACAGCAAATAATGTTGCCGAAGGTGCAACGCAGGTCAGTCAGTATCAAAAAACGATGGCCGCTATTGGCACATATAAAGAAACCGTTTCAGGTTATATGTCAAAAGTTAATGATTATAAGAAAAAAGCTTTAGAACAAAAAGCAAAAATGGATAAAGCTCGAGCTGATTTTATGGCTTATAAAGCCGAAGCCATGGCCTATAAAAAACAAATAGAAGAAGGTGTCGAAACAGCTAAAAGTGCTCCAGGAATGGCGAAAGGTATGATCGATAAAGCCAAAGACACTGTAAATTCTGTAAAATCTCAAGCTGAAGGGATGGTTAATGATGCTAAAAATAAAGCAACATCGGCAGTTAATGGGGCGACGGGCGATGTTAATAGTCTAAAATCAGGTTCCAATGGTGGTGGTTCAGAAGAGGCTTCAGTGGATGATGGCAAAACTTCAGCCGAAAATTCACAACAGGGAGCAACATCAGATTCTGCCGGACAGCAAGGTGATGTCGGAGAGAGTACTGAACAATATGCATCATCAGGAGAGACAACGAGTAATGGCATTGTTGATACCCCGTCAGCTGAACCAACAAGACGTCCGATTATAACAGGTGAAGCAGGTCAAAGTGATTCCGCACTCAGCACTGTGGCAACAAGTGAGACGGCAGCTGTTGCCGAGAAATCAGCTGCTGCAATGGTAGAAAGAGTGGCTAAAGAACCAACGGCAGCTATAACAGCCGAAAGCATTTCTTTAGAAGGAGCTGCAAAAATAAAGGCTGATGGAATAATCTCAGAACAAGCGGCCACTGTAAAAAGTGCAGCTAATGTATCTGAAGCAAAAATTTTGGATCAGGCTACTGTAAAGACTGAACAATCAACAGTTCAAGAGATGAAAGCTCAGAGATCAGAAAAATTACGAGCAGAAAAGCGTGCTAAGGCTGTAGATAAAGCTAGATTGTTAAAAGAAGAAACTGAAAAAACAATTTTAGAAAAACAAATTCAGCCTCTAGAGCTAAAAAATAACAAACCACGGAGAGCAACATTTAAAACCTCACAAGGGCATGGCAATATCCGTACATTAATTCCTTTGGCATTTGCTAGCGCTGAACTGACAGAAGATTTTTCCGGTGGTGAAGCAATGGATAATTTGTTGATTATTCCAGCTAAAATTGGCATGTTTTGTGGTGTTGATATATCAAATGCAGCTGAACAAGTTGGGGCTATGGATACCTGCTTAAAAAAGGTAAATGATTTAAGATATAGTAAAATTGGAGAACAAGAGAAAACGATAAACACATTCTCTGGTCCAAAAGACGAAATTTCTACCGCTGACAGGGATCAAGCTTTGCAAGAGATGTTTGATGGTTATGCAGAGTTGATGGCCAGCGCCTATCTTGAGGCGTTGAGCACATATAATGATAGCCTAACCTATAAAGAAAACAGTTTGGATCCAATTCTAAATCAGGTATATAGTAACAAAACAGGAGAGTCTTGGCCATCTCTTTTGAGTATGAATATTGAGTTGAGTGATAGAGTTAATGTTTTAAATAAACTTTGGGCAAGGCTTTTGCAGATAAATACCTATCAAGCTTATATGTACAGCGGTATCAGAACATCAGATGAAGAGACAACAAAGCCCTGATAAACTGGTCTTGTAAAGGATAAAAAGATGAAAACACGATGGGGAATTTTAGCAATAGTTTTATTGAGCGGAATAATGTTTATTGCGCCCTGTTGTGCTGAAGATGATGGAAGTGATGCCAATGGTAAAGTAATTACGGCAAAAGTTTTAGCACTTCGTTGTCAGACTAGCAGTGAAAATCCTGAGATAACGCCAGATTGTCTTAATGAATTAGCCAAAGATAAAAGATCAAACGGAAGCCGAGGCGGTTATGACGACTGGGATCAAGAAAGTCGTTTGATTATTAATGATTATGCGCGGTCATATTCACAACAAGCTGCAAAGATGCTAAAAGATGGCGGAGAACAT
>CAYVUJ010000282.1:0-2554 GCA_964454825.1 uncultured Lachnospiraceae bacterium
GGCGATATCGGGATCGTGATTGATATACGCCGCGATCAGAAGGGCTATATCAAAGATGAAGCCGAGCACCGTCAGAAAAATGCCGGGCATGGTCGTCATCGTCATGTCGAAGGCGGAGAAGCCGCCCTTGCCGAAGATCGATTTGAACAGGTCCTTTCCGTAGTGGCGGAATACCTGGAGATACCCCTTTGACCAGCGAAGGCGCTGTCTCCAGGACTGCGCGAAGGTCTCGGGCTGTTCGTCGTAGAGCATCGCACCGGAGGCGTAGGCGATCTTTTCACCCTTGATGATATTGTCCACGGAGAACTCGATGTCCTCGGTCAGAAGATAGTGCTTCCAGCCGTCGTTTTCGTTGATGATGTCGCGGTGGACCATAAAGCCCGTACCGGAGATGGCGCAGGAGTTACCGAGGATCGTGCGCGGCTTGTTTAGATACACCGCCTCGCGCAAAAACCAGAGCGCATAACCGGCGCTTATCCAGTTGGTGCCGTAGTTCTTTGAGTTGCGGTAGCTTGTCAGCACGCGGTGGCCGGCGGAGAACACACGGTTCATTTCCCTTATGTAGTTTACGTCGAGAAGATTGTCCGCATCGAGCACGAGATACGCATTGTAGTACTCCTTGCCGTAATCCTCGAATATTTTGTGAAAGAGGAAGTTCAGCGCGTAGCCCTTGCCGACCTGCGTCGTGCTTGAACGCTCGTAGACGATCGCACCGGCGTTTCGTGATATCTCGGCGGTGTCGTCGGTGCAGTTGTCAGCGCAGACGAACACATCGATGAGCGATTGATCGTAGTTTTGCTTTTTGATACTGTCGATAAGGTTGCCGATCACATCCCGCTCATTGCGGGCGGAGATCACGACTCCGATCCGGTTAGGTCCGCCCTCGGGGTATTTTTTTGTGTCGCGGATGAGCGCAACAAGCAGGTAGACAAACTGATAAACGTAACACAGCGTAAATAGCGCTGCGATCACTATATTAAATACAAGCAGATCGCGCATTGTTATCTCCTAATAAATTTATATAAAGTCATGCGAAAGCGCCTCCGGCGCCTTTCTAGCAGATAGCATATTTTTCCTCATTATACACTATGAGATAATGATTGTCAATAGAATGACGCTATTATAGAGGATACCGTCATTATGACGATATCCTGACACGGCACGAAAAAATCATCCGCCGCCAGGCTCGTTTCCCGGCCGAAGCCGGTGAAACGGATACGGCAGCACCGGACGGCGCACAGTCATTTTTCGTCGAGCATTGCTGTAAATTCTGCCTCCGAGATCACTCTCACGCCGAGCTCGTTTGCCTTTGTCAGCTTCGATCCGGCGTCACTTCCCGCGACGACGATTCCGGTCTTTTTCGACACCGAGGAGGTGACCTTTCCGCCGCGTGCCTTGATCTTTTCGGCGGCCTCGTCACGCGTCATGGAAGAAAGCGCACCGGTCAGAACGAAGGTGATGCCCGCAAAGCCCTCGCGCGTGCCCGCCTCGCCCGACGCCTCCGGCGTTTCCGGGGCGGATACTGTCAGTCCGAGCTCGGTGAGGCGCGAAAGCAGCTTCACCGAGGACTCGCGCGAGAAAAACTCCGTCACGGATGCGGCGGTCACATCTCCGATGTCCTCCAGTGCGGCGATCTCACTGTCCCCGGCGTGCGCGAGCGCCTCGATCGAGCGAAAATGCGCGATCAGAGTTTCCGCAGCAACGCTCCCCACGTGGCGGATACCGAGGCCGAAGAGCAGGCGGTCCGCACTGCGCATCTTGGAGCGCTCGATCGCCGCGATCAGATTTGAGGCGCTCTTTTTGCCCATGCGGTCAAGAGCGGCGACGTTCTCCTCCCGCAGGGTGTAGATGTCCGCAAACGAGTGAACAAGCCCAGCGTCGACAAGCGCGCCGACGAGCTTTTCGCCGAGTCCGTCGATGTTCATTGCCGTGCGGGATGCAAAGTGCTCCAGTCGGCGGCGAAGCTGTGCCGGACAGTCAACGTTCGTACAGCGCAGCGCGCCGAGCGTAACGTTGCCGCTCTCCTCGTCGTATTCCTGTTCGCGGTCGTAGGTCAGCGCCTCGCCGCAGGAGGGACACTTGTCGGGGAATTTGAACACCGCCGCGTCGGCGGGACGCTTCTCCGGTACAAAGCGCACGACCTCCGGGATGATATCCCCCGCCTTGCGCACGACGACCGTATCGCCGAGACGCAGGTCGCGCTCGCGTATGATGTCGATGTTGTGCAGTGTCGCGCGGGAGACGGTCGTGCCTGCAAGCTGTACGCTCTCAAGCTCGGCGGTTGGGGTCAGAGCCCCTGTGCG
Source organism: uncultured Lachnospiraceae bacterium (assembly GCA_964454825.1). Taxonomy (GTDB): domain Bacteria; phylum Bacillota; class Clostridia; order Oscillospirales; family CAG-272; genus UMGS1312. The sequence continues at coordinate 2,304 of CAYVUJ010000282.1, forward strand.
TCCGAGGGCGAGGGTTATGCCGAGCAGCTTCGTCTCCTTCTCCTCGGGTGGGAACTTGAACGCGATGGCCCACTTCGGCGCGCTCGTGCCCTCACCGATTTCCCTGCGCGCCGCGAGGGAATCGACCTTGACGACAGCGCCGTCGATGTCGTAGGGCAGGGAACTACGCGCGGCGGCGATGCGCTCCACGGCGGCACTCACCTCCTTTTCGGTGGAGGCGAGCTCATACGATATCGTGGGAAAGCCGAGGT
>CAYVUJ010000283.1:0-2547 GCA_964454825.1 uncultured Lachnospiraceae bacterium
GATTTTGTGAAACGCCGCGTTGACAAAATGAGTTTTTCGTTTATTGTGTTGGAGTATCGTTACGACAAAGAAACCCACACAAGAACGATAGCTAAAATCAAAAAGCTATATGATGTTTCGGCGGTCGATTTTCCCGCATGCAACGAAACCAGCATAGTAGCGGCTAGGGACTTTTTTTCAGCGGAGGGCGAAAAAGAGTTTAAGGAGTTGGAGGAACGCCGCCGCCGTCAAATGCTGATAGCGAAAACCTATTGCTAAATTATTTCAAGAAAGGAAAAATTACAATGAAAGAACTTATCAAACGAATGGTAGAAATCCGTAACCGCAAGGCGGAACTGCGTAACACCCTGGAAACCGATACAAAGGCGGACTTGGACGCTATCACGAAAGAGCTCCGCGACCTGGACGAGGAATATACCAACCTCGAAAAGAGGAAATCCACGATTGAGGGTATCACTCTCGGCACCGCCCCCGTTACGGAAATTTCAAACCCCGTTACCGCAAGAGCTGCGGACGATTTCGACCAGGACAAGGAGTATCGCTCCGCGTGGCTCAAAACTGTTAGAGGTATTGACCTTACCGAAAACGAAAAAAGAGCTTTGACTACAGGCTCCTCCTCGGCGGGTGCTATGGTACCGACCGTTACGCAGAACAAAATCATTGAAAAAGTAAGTCAGTTCTGCCCGTTGCTCGACAAAATCGACTTGCTGCGTGTTCCTGGCGGTGTTAAGGTACCCGCCGAGGGAACTACGGCGGACGCACAAATGCACACAGAGGGCGCAACTATTACGGCGGACAGCGACACCTTTACAAGCGTTTCTCTCTCTGCTTACGAGGTAACAAAGCTCGTTACCATTTCAAAGTCCGTCGAAAAAATGGCTATCGACGCTTTCGAGTCCTGGCTCGTAAACAAGATTGCGCGTAAAATCGCCGAGAAAATCGGCAAGCTCATTCTTTCGGGTACGGGAACTAATGAGGCGCAGGGAATTAACGCGATTACCTGGGGAGCCACAAACTCCGTTACGGTTGCAAAATCCGCCTCCCTCACCTCCGCTAATGTGCAGGGAGTCGTTGCGCTGCTCAACGGCGGATATGACGCGGGCGCGGAATGGCTCGTATCGAAATCAACTTTCTTTACGGACTTCCACCCGCTGATGAACAACTCGAAAGACAATATCATCACCGAGGACAATGGCGTATATCGCATTATGGGTTATCCCGTAAACTTTGACGACCGCGTAACAGCTCACGAGGCTATCCTCGGCAACCTTTACAGAGGCTACCTCGGCAATATGCCCGAAGATGTTACAATTACATCACAGTTTGTAACCCGCGAAAACGCCTACGACTTCCTCGGCTGCGCTATGTTTGACGGCAAAGTACAGGCGACAGAGGCTTTCGTAAAAATCGTTAAGGCGACAGCGTAACGGAGGGTTAACTTATGGCGAATATTTCGGAGCAATATGTTTACAGTATTCGCCGATACCTACGCATTAACCATACTCATTTTGACGCTGAAATTACCGACCTAATAGGAGCGGCTCGCGCCGACCTCCTATTAGGCGGTATTAAGCCCGAAAAGGTAAACGACGAGGCGGACTCACTTATAAAGCGGGCTGTTGTCGTTTATGTCAAGGCAGAGTTTGGACTTGATAACGCAGACGGCGACAAGTACCGCGAGAGCTATAATATGCTCAAACGGCACCTTATGTTATCAAGTGAATATATCGGGGGTGCGTAGGCTATGTTATGGCGAGAAATCGGGTATTTGTGCGAGGAAAGAACGCAAATAGACTCCCTCGGAAAGCCCTATAAAGTTTTCACAAAACGAGAGGTTTTTTGTAACGAAAAGGGAGTTAAGCGAAACGAATTTTACCAGGCACAAGCCCAGGGCTACCGCCCCGAGCTTTGCGTAGAAATCAAAGAGTTTGACTACGCCCGAGAGGGACATTTTGAGTATAACGGCGTGATGTACCGCATTATCCGCACATATCCCGTTAAAAACGAGTGTCTCGAGCTTATTTGTCAAGCTCTCGTTGCAGACGATTAACGCAAAGGAGGCGGAGTATGGCAAACACAAAGACATTTATTAAAGCTCTGCGGGAGCGGGTAAACGAGATATTACCGACATACTACGAGGAGGCACCTACAACGGGTGCAATATTCCCGTACTCGGTGCTCAACGGTATTAACATTATCGACCTCGACGCGGGCGACCTTGCCTCTTTTTACCTCGATATTTGGACGGACGAGAAAAAACCAAACGCTACCGAGGAACTCGAGGGACTTTGCGACGCTCTACGCAATGAGCTTACAAACGAAGTAATAGCGGTGCGCGGCGTATTCGCCGCACATATTGGCTTTGATAACCAAAACGCAATAGCGGACAGCGAGTACGATATAGCACATAGGCGGCTCGCAATGTCAGCACGAATTTTTTACAATTAGGAGGCTAATTTATGGTTACTAACCTTACCACAAAACAGATTGAGTCAATCCAAATTGACGAGTCTGTTATATTCCTGGATTATGGCGAAGATACCGAGC
>CAYVUJ010000284.1:0-2543 GCA_964454825.1 uncultured Lachnospiraceae bacterium
CAATATTACAGTGCAGGGAAGTGGGCGCTTATGCGAGATCGGAATAATGGACCATATGTGTTTTGATATTCCACGGATCGGCTTCGTCGAGATCGAATATACGACCTCCGCGCGTTTCGGGATCACCGTAGCATGTCAGCCCCGCAGTCGCATCAAAGCAGAGCTTGACGCCGCAGTATGTCGCCTCAAAATCATTCTGGTGGGTGTGTCCGCAGCAGATACAGCGGATATCCCCGCGTTGGAGGATCTCGGCAAAGATGCCGCAGTTGAGTGGTCCCGGCGAGATGGCCTCGTATGAGGTGCCGCGAAGCGAGCACAGCTCGGGATTGTGCATGGCGGCTGTGAACTCATACGGCGCAGTATGCATGCACATAAGCCCCGGGATCTTGCCTGCGTTATGCTTCTCCAGCTCGACGGAGGAGTTCCAGTACCACATAAGCTGGTCGAAGTGCGGCATGCCGAAATATCCGCCGCCGACGGGGGAGTTCGGCATGTTGATCGCCCCGTCTATCCCGAAATTGCGTGCAAAATCGCCGGCGGTCCGGTTGGTGTCCATTCCCCAGACGTTGAAAGCGATCACGTCGCTTTCGTGACGGTAGATCGGAAGGACAAAGTTCGTTACGCCCCCGATCCCCTCGGTGTGCTTTGAGATACAGCATGGAAATGCCTCGTAGGCCATTTGCTGGTCAATGGCGCTGATCGGCAGATCGTGGTCGTGATTTCCGAAAACGTGCGCCCACGGGATAGAGCGCTCCTCCATCGGTTTTGTGAATATGGAGAGAAATGTCCTGAAGTCCGTCTCGTCAGATACGTCGGGACCGTACACATTGTCTCCGCCGAAGATGATCAGATCCGGCGATGTGCGGTCAATGAGACGCGCCATCATCAGAAGAGTCTGAGGGTCAAAGTCTGCACGCTCCTGAACATCCGACATCATAAGTATTCTGAACGCGCCGTCAGTGCGAAATTCCAGACGGCGCTTGGTGGACAGATTGTATTCGAGATTGCTTTTCATTGGCCGGAGAGCGTCCTTTCTTCACGGGTGTTCTTTCGGATACCGAAGGCATATTCCTTGATGCATTTGCCGCTGAGGCTTGATATTCCGCGGAAAGTGAGCCTCAGCGTGTCACCGTCAACCGTCACCGCCGCATACATGATTCCGTTGTCCGGGGTATCCTCGGCGACCTCGAAAAAGCGTGCGTATTCCGGAGGGAGCTCGCCATCTCCGTCTGCGACCTTGCGCGGCTGTGTTCCGGCGCATCCCGGTTCAAAGTGTATCGGCCCGGCGGGGTCGAGTGCGATCCTACCTTCAATGCCGCCGATGTCCTCGACGGTGTATTTGTAATCACTCTGTGGCTCGCCGTTTTCGAGGATCGGATAGCTTTTTTCCAGCGCATGGTCATGCCCGCATATTACGAGATCGACGCCGAGACGTGCAAGCATCCCGTCGAGCTGACTGCGCATTGCGGTGGAAACGCCGCAGATCGGCCAGCCGTATTTTCCGGGCGAGTACAGCGGATTGTGGGTGACAGCGATCTTCCACCGCTTGTCGGTAGAGCGAAGATCGTTCTCCAGCCAAACAAGCTGCTCGTCTGTCAGACCGTCGTTCTCAGTCCGCATAGAATCACCGGATGAGATCACCGTGAAATGGACCGGACCGACGTCGACCGAATAGAATATTCCGTGCGTCGTGTCTTGCTTGGGAAAATCCATCGTATAATGTGACACAAATGCATGCTGACAGTACCAGTAGTCGTGGTTGCCCGAGGCTCCGATCATCGGGTACGATCGCACGAAGGCTTCGTTGTGCCTCATCATTTCCTTCCAGTATGTGCGGTCGGAGCCGAGCTGCACAATGTCGCCGGCGTGAACGAACAGCGCCGTATCCCCGTATCGCCGCAGACCGTCTTGCCACGCGAGCTGCCAGAGGGATCCGAGTGTGTCCTCGGCGTCCTGCGTGTCCGAGAACACGAGAAATGTCAGGGTATCCGGATCGTTTTCCGGTGCACGAAACACCATGCCGTCCGAAAAGATCCCGGACGCGTCCCCCACCCGGTAGAGGCACTCTGCACCCGGCGCAATGTCACCGATAACAGCGCGGTTTACCTTCATCCCCGGTACTGTGGGATTGTCACTCACCTCGCCGTTTATCCTTTTGGCGCGTGAGAAATCAACGTCCGAGGGGTCTGTGTACTCGAGGATCGGAGTGCCCGCCTCCTCACTCTGCCATGTCACGCCGAATTTGTCGGCTGTGCTGTTGTAAAAATCAAGCGTTATGGTTTCGGGTGTAAGTCCGGTGTTTTCCATGTATATGACCGTACCTTTGGCTGTAATGTTTTCTTTGATGTACAAAGACCACCGCTATGAGCACTGGCAGGGATTTTGCTCACTGCTCGTTCTGCATCATGTCCTCATAGCTCTCGCGGCGAATTGCGAGACGGTCGCTTCCGTCTGAGATAAAGACGACAGCCGGACGCGGGACACGGTTATAGTTTGACGCCATCGAGTAGTTGTAAGCTCCTGTGACCGCGACCGCAATATGC
>CAYVUJ010000285.1:0-2535 GCA_964454825.1 uncultured Lachnospiraceae bacterium
CAATGACAAACGAAAAAGTTTTTGTATTTTTTTTCGGGATGTGGTATAATTAAGGCAGTAACTATGTGGGGCGCCGCCCCACACCCCGCCGGGGGACCAGTCCCCCGGACCCCCGACTAAGGGAAAAAAACTAAAGTGCGCTAAACCGAAGTTCGCAAAAACGCCTTAATTCGTTTTCTGCGACCTCGAACTCGGCGAACAGACAAAAAAGTCTGAACAACCCCAAGCGCACATACCCTAAAGTCTGTTCTAACCCATATCTAAAAGTTTTTGAGGAGGTGGTCCGGTGCCGATCCGCAGGTCGGCGGGAGCTTTTTTCAAAAAGCTCCTCCCCCGGTCATAAACCTCCAATCCCCCACAAGGAGCACATATGATTTCCTATGATGTCGTAGTCGTCGGCGCGGGACACGCCGGCGTCGAAGCCGCCCTCGCCTGCGCACGCCGCGGGCTCGAGACCGCCCTGTTCACTCTGTCCCTCGACGCCGTCGGCAACATGCCGTGCAACCCCTCAATCGGAGGAAGCGGCAAGGGCCACCTCGTATTCGAGCTCGACGCGCTCGGCGGAGAGATGGGATATGCGGCCGATCTCGTCACCCTCCAGAGCCGTACCCTCAACACCGCCAAGGGCGAGGCTGTGCGCTCCAAGCGCGTTCAGGCGGACCGCAACGCCTACCGCCTCCTGATGAAGCATACCCTCGAGCTCCAGCCGCACCTCACCCTCGTGCAGTCCCAGGTCACAGCCATCCTCACCGAGAGCGGGGGTGACACCGTCCCCGACAACAGGGCCGGACACAGCTCCAACGCCGCGCGCCGCATCGTCGGAGTGCGCTGCTTGCCCGGAGGTGAGATCGCCGCCCGCGCAGTCATCATCTGCTCCGGTACATACCTCGGCGGGCTCTGCCACATCGGGGATATCCACACCCCCTCCGGGCCGGACAATTCCCTGCCCGCCCTCGGCCTGACCGACTCTCTCACCGCCCTCGGCGTACGCATGATGCGCTTCAAGACCGGCACGCCGCCGCGCATCCGCCGCGACTCCATCGACTTCGACGCGCTCGAAAGACAGGACGGAGAGGAGGAGATCACCCCCTTCTCCGTCCGCTCGGATGAGGCCCGGCTCAACTCCATCACCCAGCTCCCGTGCCATATCGCCTACACGAACGCGTCGACCCATGAGGCGATCCGCCGCAACCTCCACCGCAGTCCGCTGTACTCCGGGCTGATCCACGGGGTCGGCCCGCGCTACTGCCCCTCGATCGAGGATAAGGTCGTGCGCTTCTCCGAACGTCCGCGCCATCAGCTCTTCGTCGAGCCTATGGGCCTGGACTGCGAGGAGATATACCTCCAGGGCTTCTCGTCGAGCCTGCCGGACGACGTGCAGTACGAGATGCTTCGCACGATACGCGGCTTTGAGCGCGCGGTCATCATGCGCTACGCATATGCCATCGAGTACGACTGCGTCGACGCGCGCGAGCTCTCGCACACGCTCGAATTCAAGAGCATCCGGGGACTCTACGGCGCAGGCCAGTTCAACGGCTCCTCCGGCTACGAGGAGGCGGCGGTGCAGGGGCTTATCGCCGGGATCAACGCCGCCTGCGGCATTCTCGGCGAAGAACCGGTCGTACTGCGCAGGCACACGTCGTACATCGGCACGCTGATCGACGATCTGGTGACAAAGGGCACGCCGGAGCCGTACCGCATCATGACCTCGCGCTCGGAATACCGTCTGCTCTTACGTCAGGACAACGCCGACGAGCGCCTCACACCGATAGGCAGACGCGCCGGACTGATTAATGACGACCGCTGGGAGCGCTTCAACGACAAGCAGGAGCGCATCCGCCGCGAGATCGGCAGACTTGAGGCAAAGGTGATCGTTCCGGGCGCAGAGCTGAACGCCGCGCTCGAGGCGGCCGGAACCGTGCCGATCACCACCGGGGTGAAGGAGGCGGAGCTGATCCGCCGTCCGGAGCTGAGTTACGCGGCGCTCGCCGGATTCGACCCGGACCGTCCGCCTCTGAGCCGCTCGGAGATAACGAGCGTACAAGCGCAGATAAAGTACGCGGGCTACATAAAAAAGCAGCTGGCCGAGGCTCAGCGCATGGAAAAGCTTGAGGCCAGGGAGCTCCCCGCGGATATACGCTACGACGATATCCTCGGACTTCGTCTCGAGGCGCGGGAGAAGCTCAAGGCGATCATGCCGCGCAATCTCGGACAGGCGTCGCGCATCTCGGGGGTCAATCCCGCCGATATCACGGTACTCCTCATATGGCTCAAAGGGCGCGAGCGCGGTGAGTAGAGGCGGACGCGTCCGGCAGGACACAAACCGTAGGCAGCGCGACGCCGGCGCACGTTTTTTCGGGAAAGGTCCTTTACACGGTGTACGCATTGTGGTATAACCTTAAGGTAAAAACTCTTTTTGTATTTTCTCGCAACCGGCATCCGCTCATGTATTTTTTCAATTTAATCACCCTTTTCAGTGACGTTTTTTATAATCGTCACTTTTTTATTCCTCTTTTTACATTGTTCGATGACATA
>CAYVUJ010000286.1:0-2532 GCA_964454825.1 uncultured Lachnospiraceae bacterium
CCACGGCAGAATAAAAATGGGATCCAGTATAATATTCAGCAGGCAGCCGCTCATGGTTCCCAGGCTGGCATGAAAGGAGGAACCTTCCGCCCGTACCAGATAGGCCATGACCACATTCAAAATAGCGGGGGCGGCTCCGAAGCTCACTGTCCATTTCAGGTAATCGTTGGTGGCAAAGACTGTTTCGCTGTCCGCTCCCAGCATGGAAAGCAGGGGTGAGTGAAAAGCAGTGTACAATGTGGAAAAAAGCAGTCCGCAGATCAGGGCGCAGTAGAAGCCCAGGGCGGAACTGCGGTAGACCGTATCGTAATCTTTGGCTCCCAGTCCTCTGCTCATCATGCTGGAGGAGCCCACGCCGAAGAGATTGTTGACGGCGTTGAAAGCAAGCAGCACCGGTGCAGCCAGAGTGACCGCGGCATTCTGTATGGAATCGTTCAGCATTCCCACGAAATAAGTGTCCGCAAGATTGTAGATAACCATGACCAGAGAACTGAGGATGGTGGGGATCGCCAGTGTCATTACCGCTTTTGGGACAGGCATCTTTTCAAATAATTCTGTTTTCTCAGTGTTTTCCATAGTATTATGATTTCCCTTTCATTTGTTGCAGTTTATCCAGGTATAATTGGCTGCCACACTTGCATACACAAAGGCAAGACCCTCTTCAACAGTATAACACAATTGGAACGTCTGGTATATTGATATTTTCTCAATAACCTTACCATTACTTTCGGTATTCGTTTGGGTTCATCCCGTTTTCTGGTGAAAGATCCCCGAAAAATACGGAGGATCCGCTATGTTCATATACGATTCATTATATTGGGCCATAATATAAATACAAGAATAAAGCAGAGGCTGTTTCTATTGCTGTGGCCGCAGGAATAATTTGGGGATTACTGTCTCATTCATTTCGCGGCAGCAGGTGTTGATACGACAGTGGCGCCGGGAATTGCTCTTGCGAATCCTGCAGGAAAAGGATATATTAATTATGTTATCGCCATGCAGTTGCGACTACAGGCGGCAATTGAATAAAAACTGTCTCGGAACGGAGATGCCATGTGCCTGAGGGTACATGAAAGGAAATTCAGACGTGCAGACAGCTGAAAGTTTTTCCAGCACAAAGGGCATCGCAGGGAAGAGACAGAACTGGAATCAACGGAGGAAAAAATATGCAGTTTACAGGTAAATCCGTGTATAAGGGAATTGCGCTGGGTCCGGTTGCCGTATTGAAAAATCATGATGATCAGGTCAGGAGAAGGAAGATAACGGATACGGAAGCTGAGATCGAAAAAGTGAAAAAAGCCTGGACACAGGCAAAAGAACAGCTTCGGAATCTGTATGACAAAGCCCTGAAAGAAGTGGGAGCATCCATTGCCGCTATCTTTGAAGCGCATCAGATGTTGCTGGAGGATGACGATTATCTGGAATCTATATACAACATGATCCGCACGGAAATGGTGAACGCGGCATATGCGGTTGCCATAACAGGAGATAATTTCTCGGAGATGTTTGCAGGTATGGATGATGATTACATGAAAGCGAGAGCGGCGGATGTCAAGGATATTTCCAACCGGTTGATACGCATTCTGGAAGGAGCAGGGGAAACTGATCTGACAAATATGCCCCCGTCCGTTATCGTGGCGGACGATCTCAGTCCCAGTGAGACAGTGCGGATGGATAAGGGGAAAATACTTGGCTTCGTAACGGTACATGGCTCCACCAATTCCCATACGGCGATTCTGGCACGTATGATGAATATTCCCGCACTGATAGGAGTTCCTGTGGATCTGGAGAAGATCCATACGGGAATGACAGCTATTGTGGATGGCTTTGCGGGAAAAGTGATCTTCGAACCGGAGGAAGACCTGTGTGCAAAGGTTAAGGCACGGATGGAAGAGGAACAGGAAAATCGCCGCCTTCTTCAAACATTGAAAGGAAAAGAAACAGTAACGAGAGATGGGAAGAGCATTCATCTGTATGCGAATATAGGCAGCGTGGGAGATGTGGGGTATGTATTGAAAAATGACGCGGAAGGGATTGGGCTGTTCCGCAGTGAGTTCCTGTATCTTGGCAGGGATGACTTCCCCACAGAGGAAGAACAGTTTCAGGCATATAAGCAGGTAGCGCAGATGATGGCGGGTCGGAAAGTTATCATCCGCACACTGGACATTGGCGCAGATAAGCAGGCGGATTATATTAATCTGGGGAAAGAGGATAATCCGGCCATGGGTTATCGTGCCATCCGCATCTGTCTGAAACAGCCTGATATTTTTAAGCCCCAGCTGCGGGCGCTGCTGCGGGCAGCCGTGTTCGGAAATATTTCTGTCATGTATCCCATGATCACATCGGTTGAGGAAGTACGGCAGATTCAGGAGATCGTGAAAGAAGTTAAGGAGGAGTTGGACAGCGTGGGGATTCCCTGTAGGCAGCCGGAACAGGGAATCATGATAGAGACGCCCGCGGCAGTCATGATAAGCGATGAACTGGCGGAACTGTCAGACTTTTTCAGTATCGGGACAAACGATCTGACCCAGT
>CAYVUJ010000287.1:0-2517 GCA_964454825.1 uncultured Lachnospiraceae bacterium
AAGGAGCTGTTGAGTTTTAACATATTGGTTAGGGTTCTGTCAGCTTCGACTAAAAACAATCCTGCTTTGTCAGGTTACCACATACACTTTCAAACGCAATGCCCCTCCTACTTTCGGAATTATGTACCTGCTACATTGACTGACCGAACCGCCCCATCTGGCGCCTCCATTCCGAAATACCTATTTCTCCGTAATATTCATTCGCCTGCCTTTTTTCCTTACTGACAGAAAAATCAGGGCAGCTCCGCCAAGCAGAGTCACGCCGAATGAAATGGTAAGTGAAACATAAACATAATAAGGGGTCTTTGTATCATAACAAAACCAGACAGCAAACAGCAAAAAAGCACTTCCGAACACTAAAACGGCGCCGCTTATACAGCCTACGATCTTCAAAAACATTTTCAGAGCTGGAGGGATGGACCAATCCGGCATCGCCCCTCTGTTCCATTGATCTGCCGGAAGCACTTTCCATTCCAACATTGCCTTCAGACAAACCCCATAAGCTTCCTCATAGGAAACGTAATCCCTCATAACCGTCTCATTCCCGCTCAGGAATTCAAAGCGCACTCCGTCTTTCCGGTCGCGAATACATATGCGTCCGGAAAGACCTCCATCCAACGTAAACGCATCGTTACTCTCCCGGTTTGTATGCCATCCCTTTATCCCTTTCTCCTCCAGGCAGAAAAGTCCTGCATATAATGCTTCGAACGAATTTATTTCATTATAATTCATAGCGTTTTCCTAAGTAAATGAACAACCCTGCCACAATCAGCGGGGCTTCCATTTTGCAGCGCCGCAAGTAACAAAAAGACAAGCGCGCCTACCGTCACTTGTCTTGAAAATCTTGTGTTATTTCGTTTCTTTTCCTGCTGCACTTCCATAAGGATAGAACAACAGCCGCGAATAAACAGTACGAAATATAACATAGCTCCATGGGAAAAGTAAATTCAAACTTTGCTTAAAAATGCATTTCCTCCTGAATATACTGTTCCTCTTCGATCATGCCAATGCCGGTAAATACGGCCCACACATAGGGCGCACCATAAACGTTAAGGGTCTTAGGACCCACGATCTTCTTCGGAGCCCCTTCCCCCACCTGATCCCGGAAAAGCTTTTCATATGCCTTTTCAAAGGTGCTTCTGGTGATGGAACGTTCCCGTCTGTCTGTGAAGAGCTCTCCACCTTTAATCGTGTAAATAAAGGGCAGACCTTTCTTTGTCAGGAAACTCCTGCCTTCCTGCTCCACAATCTTATCCCAGAGATTGTCTATTGTGAATGCTTCATTATGAAATACCATAAGGCTCCTTCCATCCGTTCAGATGTTTTATCATAAGTTGAGAGGATTTTTCCTCCTATAAGCATGGTACTCGTAACTAGCAGACTTGTCAAGAATTATGCGGAGGCGACTATATTCCATCATGGTTGCAGGTTGTTGTTTGCGGACCGCGCAAAAGTTTTGTGAACAGACAAGGACATACTGCAATCATCCCCTTCCACGGACAACATAAGGCAGGGACCTTTTGCCGGAACCTCCTGAAAGATAAACTCCTCTTTTCCTGACTGAAATTCAAAAAGTTCTCCATCCGAATAAAGAACCACCCGGCTGCAGTTACTGTATACCGTTACTTTCAGGTTCCCTGAAGGGAGAACAGAAATATTCTCCGGCACAATATAAACAAAGAGCTCATCACTCCACTTCGCCTTGTACTGGTAAAAGAGCGAACCGATCTGCTCCGAAAAAACTTCTCCTGTCAGACATGGAAAGTCCTCTCCGGCAGCCGCCATATCCTTTCTCCAGACCAGGAAACCCATTCTTTCACACAATTTCCACAAGGACGGTTCCGTGCGGATACAGTTTGCCCCCATTTCTTTCAAAAGACGCAAATCTCTTAAGATAAGCTGCTGCTTTTCTGTCTGAGAGGTGTGCTGCGGAGCCAAATACTCCGCTGTTTTCAGCACAAATTCCCTGTCATTTAAAAGCCAGCCTCTGCGGGGATGGCAACACAGCTCCCGTATCGCAATCTGTTTCTTCAGACAATCTGTCTCATTTTCCAGAGGATCCTGTAACGTTATTTCCGCCTCATACAGATAAGGATTCCCGCAATCCCACAGATGAGGATGCAGTATTACTGATACCAGAAGCTCTTCCTCTTCCGCCTCCTGCATACATAAAAGCACTGTCTGACCTGACCTGTCCCGCATGGTGAGAGTAAGAATGCTTTTCGCTTCCTCCGGCTCCGTTTTCAGAAAAGCAAAGTTCCATTCTATAATTGCCTTTCCGTTTTCCAGTTTACAGACTGCCTCCACCCCTTCCCCCGGCGCTTTTCTATCAAACTTCATCCTGTCTGTCACCCTCCATTCTGGAACACTTCCTATCTTTCCGGTCAGACCCTTTTTTTCCATCTTTCGCTCTCTGTTCCGGGAGACTTCATATGTTGCTCCCATTTCTTCTTTGCGCTTTATATCTGCCAATTATTTTGTTCCAAACGGAAATTTTTATGCTAGAATGATAATAAC
>CAYVUJ010000288.1:0-2516 GCA_964454825.1 uncultured Lachnospiraceae bacterium
GCAACAGGTTTGTAGCTATTTAATTCGTTTTTCAACTGATAAACTTCTTTATTTAAGTCAACAATTTTTTGTTTCAAAGTTTCATTATCAGTTTTGCAACGAATAAGTTCAACAACAACATCATCCATGCCTTCAAGTTTTTCATCGATAACTTTCGCGATTTTGTTGCTTAGTTTAACTTCTAAATCTTGCAAAGTATTTAAGATATTTCTAACAGCAGCACCATTGCTTGAGAAATCTGTACCACCGACTGCTGCAGGTGTTCTTACAGCTATAGGATTAGTCACGGCACCCTTAACTTGTGCTTGAATTTTTCTCAAATTCTTCACTTCATCATATGAAAAATAAGTGTGACCTTTAGCATTTTTACGTGGTCTGATTGCTGCTCTTTTGCATAAATCAACGATTTCTTTGTTATCTGCTTTTAAAATAGTTCTCACCTCTTGTGGTGACAAAGTTCTCTCATTTAATCTGTCTTTTATCATTCTTGTCTATCCCTTAAAAAACATTCCCAACTTCATTCTATTACATTTATAAAAAAGTAGCAAATGATTTTTAATAAACATGAAGAAATGTAAATTTGAAATTTTGGTATATAATAGAAATATGAAGAAGATATTATGTTACGGTGATTCTAATACTTACGGTTTCACTCCTGTAAGCGGAAAAATATATGATAAAAACACTCGTTTTAGCGGGATTTTATCAGAAATTTTGGCACCTGACTTTGAAATAATTGAAGAGGGTATGAACAATCGTACAGGATTTTTCAAAAACCCGGAAGGTTTAAAACAAAGCGGCGGAGAATATTTACCAATTTATCTACAAAACCACAAAGATATTGATATATGTATACTTGCACTCGGAACAAACGACTTTCAATTTTTCTATAATATCAATGAAGAAATTACTAAAAAAGGAATTCAAAATCTTATAAATTCAGTAAAAGAATATAATCCAAATGCACAAATTATCATTGTTCCACCGGTAAAAATTAACCAAAACATTTTAAAAAGTTATTTTTCAATGATGTTTAATCAAGATTCAATTGAAAAAATTCACAAAGTTTTTCCTGTTTTTGAAAAAGTTGCACAGGCAAAGAATTGCCTGTATTTTGATTTTAATACTATAACCGCACCTTCTGATGCTGACGGTCTGCATTATACGGTAAAATCTCATAAACTTATTGCACAACACTTGGCAAAATTTATACAGTCGGTTTCAATTTGAAACCTTCAAATGCAGGAGATGTAGCAGGAGTATAAGCTTTCAGATCCTGAGTTTGAGGCTTTGCTTGGTGGTTATATCTATATTTTGTCCAAATTCTTGAAACAGCACTCAAAGTAAAGCCCATTGCAACTAAACTAAACAAGTACGGAACCCCAGTTATTATTGACTTTTGTTTAATTAGAGCTGCTAATTCATCTTGAACATTTGTTTTATTTTTTAGTGCAAGTTTTTTAGCAATTCCATCTAAATCTTTTCTTGTCGGAACTGCTCCAATTGAACCGTTTTCATTACGCTTAATAAGTTCAGGGAATTTACCTTTCTTTGCAAGTATTTTCTTAAATCCCGCATCCAAAATCGAAGATCCGAAAATCGTATACAAAACAACAAGCGGAACACGTGTCCAAACTTCATAAAAATCGAGTTTTCCTCTATCCTTTGCGGCACTTGAATAACCAAATAAACCTGTAATACAAGTTATTGCAAGTTGTCCTTTAGAAAGAGAAAATTTTCCATTATTATTCACAAAATCAAGTTTTAAGTAATCTTTTAAGAAATTGTCAGTATTTTCGGATTTCACACCGATTTTATGCAAAAGTTTTGAAATCTGTTCTCCGGGTTCAAGAAGTGCCTCGGAAAATTTAACAGCAGCTTTTGAATTATGCCCAAACCGTGCAAGTGTAAGTCCAGATCCAATTCCCGCAACTGATAGCAATCCTGTTTTTAGTAATACTGCTTTTGAATGTTTTTCAACTCGTTCCTGCTGCTTATTATCTTCAGTTTTTTCTTTGTTCAAATTCGCAACATTATTAAAATCGCTTACTTTGAAAACTTTCAAAGTGAATAAATTCTTTGCAAAACCCAACGCATATTCAAGTGCAGGAACAGTCACACAAGCAAGTATTATACCACCTTTCGTTGTTTTAAGACGATTTTTTAAACCCTTGTCTAAATTCGATTTATTTATTTCATCCAAACTTTGAGAAAGATTTTTCACAACAGAATTTTTAACCTTTTTAGGCTGAACCGCCTTAAATAAACCGTTTCGAAATGCATGTTCTCCAAAAAATGGTGCTGCAAAATAAAAAATTCCAGATTCCAAAAATTCTAAAAACGTAAATTCACTAAAATCAATAAAACTTCTTGATAGAACAGCCTTTGGAAACCAATTTGTTAAAGTACCCTGAATAAATCTGGTTGATGATAAATTCTCTTGAGATTTTAAAAATTTATCTAAGAATTTTGTTTTCTTAGTAAATCCGACATTAGATGGCACTGCAGCACGAAAT
>CAYVUJ010000289.1:0-2514 GCA_964454825.1 uncultured Lachnospiraceae bacterium
ATTCCGCCATCTTCATGATACGGGCACGACCGTTATATACAAAGAGCATCTTGGCGATAACCTGAAGTTTTTCCTTTTCCCGCACGGACCAGTCAGGTTCACCCTCTTTCTGATAAATATGATAAATTGCTACATTTTTGTTTCCGGTAGTTTCTCTTTGCGTGTAGCAGCGCTGCATATCCGCTATGCCGTCTCGCTTGAAAAAAAACTCATCCCCTGTGCTTTGCTGTTCATTTTCCAGGGTCATGTAAAAATTTACTTTAATCAAAGCGATACGGAGCAACGAACCAATCTTGCTGATCGCTGTCTGACAGTTGGGATCGTCATCGCCGGAAAGCGTCTCCATCTTTAACAGGAAGTCGTCTATAGCTTCCGCATATTGTGCCGCGTTAAGTTCCATGTGACAAGTCCTTTCCCCTATGATCATATAGGAATTTCGCCACAAAAAGGTGTAGTCATGCTGGGCTATTTCAGGTTCGTTCCGCAGGTAACTGTGGGATTTGTATAGTATAGACTGTCCCTGCGTTTTCCATACAGGAAATCTTTATGGTACCGGACATCTGCCTGATCAAAAGCCCGCTAATGGAGAGTCCGATACCGCATGCTTCCATATTCTCCATCAACTGAAAATCATTGCTTATCAGGTAATAATTTGCATTTGCCAGTTCTTCTTTTGTCATGCCGCCGCTGTTATCACGGATCTCAATGGTCAGCATTCTTGCATAGGAGGCTGTTTTACAGCAGGCGGCAATAGTAATTTCGGTAGTTCCGGCATAATTAATAATATTACTTAGCACCTTAGCAAGAGCCTGGCTGATACGTCCCTCGTCACCCAGAAGATATGTAGGTACGGAATCATCTACCTGTATTTGAAATGAAATATCATCTGTCCCAAGATATTTTTGTGCTTTTTTACAAACACTGTTTAACAGGATTCTGAAATCATATTCTGTTTCATTCAACTCGATTTCACCGTCATTCATTTTAGCATATTCCACAGTATCTTTTAAAGTGGAAAGAAGTTCCGTCCCTCTGATCGTAATATCGTTCAGGGCATTGAACATGGAAGAAGAATCCTGATTGTACACGGCATACTTCGCGGATTCGATCCAATGGGTCATGTTTCGTTGGATATTAGCATTCATATCAATGATAAATGCGATCCGGGAGTGAGCTGCCCGCTCCAGCTTTCTGCTGTTTTGAAGCGCGAGATAATTTTTGTATGCCATGGAAGATAAAGTGGAAGCAATTTCAGATAAGAAGCTGGCTGCCCGCTCTACCTCTGAAATATCCCAATAAGAAACCTTTTTGGCGGCTTCCACGTAAGTGTCTTCATCAATGGAAAGTTCCCGCGCGGTCCGGCGGAAGCTGCCCTCCTCAAGAGGATTGGTCAGAACCTGTCCGCCGATGATGCTGCCGATAAAGGTTTCTTCCAGCATAATAGGCGCGGCATAGTCCACCAGTCCTGCGTGGCAGTGATATACTACAGGCTTGCCGTTTTCAAGCGTCTTCAGAGCTCCCTGTCTGTCACATTCTTCGCAGCGGGAGCAGCCTAAAGCCGACTGTCTGATAAGATTCTGGCAAAATTCGGTAAAATTGCTGCCTGCGGTTATGGGAGTGCCGTTTTCATCCGCAATCAGGCTGGCCATTCCTATATAATTGGAGAGGCTGTCCTGCATCTGCTGCAGGATCTCTGGATCAATCAAATCTGTTAACTTTATATTCTGCATGGCATATACCTCTCAATAGCATAATGGGAGAACAGTTCAGCTTATGCCATTTATATAATTGAGTGGAACGGATATACTTACATTTTATTTTTTTAAGGTACGATTGTCAAGGTTTGGAAATATTTAAAATTTTAAAATGACTTGACAAAAACGTAGTATGTTACTATACTGTAGGTTAGCGAAGACTAACCAATTGATATAGAATATTTTGACAGGAAATTTTGGAGGGGTAAAATGCCGACGGTTATCATTTGTATTGTTATTGGCCTGGTCTGTATACTGGGTATCAGGAGTTATGTGAGAAAACTGGCGCACGGATGCTGTGGAGGCAGTACGGATAAAGTGAAACGTCTGAAGCCGGAGGATACGGATCTATCCCATTATCCTTTTTATTATGAGCTGGAGATCGACGGTATGACATGCAAAAACTGCGCCGCAAGGATAGAGAATGCTTTTAACAGTATGGGAGACTATTATGCGGTGGTAAATTTGGGTAAGAGGACTGGCGCGATCCATGCGAAGGGAGAGACGCCGGAGACGGAACTGCGGAGGATCGTTGCGAAGTGCGGATATAGTGTGAAAAAGAGCATTTCACAATCTTGATTTGAGTGCCCGCCAAAGCGGGCGAAAGATTTGTGCCGCCGGAGGCGGCATGAACTGACCGGAAGAATGGATACCAGTGTTTTGGATCGGAAGCCGTGCACGAGCAGCACAGCTTCCGTTGGATTTTTACAGTCAGATTAATATACGTTAGCGTTTAATTTTTTTCCTGTACTTTGTGATT
>CAYVUJ010000290.1:0-2511 GCA_964454825.1 uncultured Lachnospiraceae bacterium
ATTTTTATGGATTTCCATACAAGGCGCGGCTACGCCTGGGGTGTAGGCGACAGACAAATCGTCAGCGGTTTCGACGGGGCAGGTAGGGACGACCTCAATTTTACCATGCCATTTTTTATGTTGTTCGAGAGCAATTTTTCCGTAATCCATTGCTTTGACTCCTTTTTCTATCAAAATTCTCCCCTTATTTTATCATCTCCACCTTGATGGTGTTCGTGTAGCCGGGGTTCGCGCCGATCGTGCCGCCGGTCAGGACGACATTATCGCCCGGCGACAGTGTCAGTATGTGTTTTGCCTGCTCCAGCGCCTGATAGAACACCACGTCGAGCGATTCGAATGTGCTCGTGAGCACCGGCGTGACGCCCCAGTTCAGATTGAGCTGCCGCCACACGCGCTCGCTCGTCGTGGAGCCGATGATGTCGACCGGACAGCGGAAGCGGCTGACCATGCGCGCCGTTCTTCCGGAGATCGTGTTTGCAATGATGCACCGCGCGCCCACGTCGACCGCCATCGCGCATGTGCCGTGGCTCACCGCGTCAAGATTGTTCTTGATGCGAAACTGCGTGCTGCGGAACCACTCGCAATAGTCGATATTCTGCTCGGTGAACTCCGCGATATGTGCCATCGCCTCCACGGCCTCGACCGGATGCCTGCCAGCCGCTGTCTCGCCCGACAGCATCACCGCCGACGATCCGTCGTACACCGCGTTCGCCACATCCGATATCTCCGCGCGCGTCGGCCGCGGATTCGTCACCATGCTCTCGAGCATCTCCGTCGCCGTGATCACGCGCTTGCCGAGAAGACGGCACTTGTGGATCAGCTGCTTCTGCACGGCGGGTACCTCGACATACGGTATCTCTACCCCGAGATCGCCGCGCGCGACCATGATGCCGTCCGCCAGCTCGCAGATCTCCTCGATATTCTGCACACCGGAGCGATTCTCGATCTTCGCGATGATGTCGATATCCTTGCCACCGTTTTCATCCATGAACGTGCGCAGTGCCGCCATGTCCGACTTAGTCGATACAAAGGACGCGGCGACAAAGTCGATCCCGTTTTCGATGCCGAAAATGAGGTCGCTTTTGTCCTGCTCGCTGAGGTAGTCACCTTTGAGGACCTTGTTCGGGAAGTTCATGCTCTTGCGGTTTGTGAGATTGCCGCCGGATATGATGTCGCACACGGCGTCGCTCGCCGTCAGCTCTCGCACGCGCAGAACGATCAGCCCGTTGTTTATCAGGATGGTGTCGCCGACGGCAAGCTCCTCCATGAGATGCGGATAATTCACCGCAACGCGCTCAGCGTCGCCCTCGATGTCGTCGACGGTGAGGGTGAAGGTGCCGCCCTCGGTGAGGACAGCGCCGCCGTCGCGAAAGGTCTTGATGCGGTACTCCGGCCCCTTCGTGTCGAGCATGATGGCGATCGGCAGGCCGAGCTCCTCACGCACGGAACGGACCAGCTCGATCATGCGCAGATGGTCCTCGTGGCTCCCGTGGGAGAAATTCAGCCTGGCAACGTTCATGCCCGCACGGCACATCGCTTTTAGTGTCTCCCTGTCGGAGCACGCCGGACCGATAGTGCATATGATCTTTGTTTTACGCATTTTATTACCTCGGTTGGAATGGATTTCAGGATATGCGGGGGACGGCCCCGCGGGGGGCAGGGGGATATCCCCTGGCACGTGTTTGCAGAAAGCGCTTCCGGTATACTTGCAGAAAGCGCCTATGGTATATCAGATTCTTGCTCCTGCGGCGCAGGTCGGAAGGGTAACGGCAAAGGGGCGGATTTATACTGACCTCGCCTGCGCAAAAAAGCGTTGCTCCACAAAGTGCGGAGCAACATTTTTATTCTTCGTCAGCTGTCGGTGTGAGGATCTTGTAAAGAAGATCGTAGAGCTGTGTGAACTCTTGTGCATCAAGGCCGAGGCAGGCGGCCATCCCCTCCGGGATCGGGAGCGCCTTGTCGCGCATGGCCACACCCTCGGGCGTGAGCTCAACGACAAGCACCCGCTCGTCCTCGGCGGACCGCCGGCGACTGACGAGCCCCTTCGCCTCGAGGCTTTTCAAAACGGGCGTAAGAGTTCCGCTGTCAAGGAACAGATGTGCCCCGAGCTCCTTGACACTCAGGCTTGTGTGCTCCCAGAGAACCATCAGTGTCACATATTGGGTGTACGTGATCCCCAGCTTCTCGAGAAACGGATGGTACATTTTCACGACCTGACGTGAGGCCGCATATAACGGAAAGCACAGCTGACTGCTGAGCTTGAGCGCGTCGTATTTGTTTCGGGCCATAATTGCCTCCATGTTTTTGTGCGATCATACATCGCCGCTTGCATATATCACGCGAGCGTGTAAAAGCGCACGGGAAAATACTCCTGTATCATTTTACCATATAATTACATGATTTGCAATAGCAAAACACTATCTTGTCAAAAAAACGTCCGCGCATACGCATATGCAGGGGCTACCGCCCCCTGCACCCCTGTTTGGGCTCCGCCCAAACCCGCCGGGGGAC